>NZ_JBJZOJ010000090.1:0-25161 GCF_047200655.1 Streptomyces sp. MS06 | reverse complement strand
AAGAGGTCGGACCCGGAACTTCTGTTCCGGGTCCGACCTTTTTCCGTTCCACTTCACTCCGAGTTCACGTGCCGCCACCACCATGCTCCGCATGGGTACTGCTGCCATGCTCAGAGCAGCCGGCGTCGGTTTCGGTGACGAGGTCGTCGTGCCGGCTTTCGGGAACGTGGAGGTCGCCGAGGCCGTGACCCGGACGGGTGCGCTACCGGTCTTCGCGGACATAGACCCGGTGACGTACTGCCTGGACCCTGACGCCGTCGACGCCGCGGTGACCGCGCGCACGGCGGCCGTCGTGGTCGTCCACCGCTTCGGACGGCGAGCCGACCTCGCCCGGCTGTGCCGGCTCGCGGAGTTGCGACACCTGCTCGTACTGGACCAGTCGGAACGGGAAGTGCCCTACGACGACGTGGCCCAACGCCGGCAGCGCGCCGCCTACCTGGACACCCGACTGCGTGGCGTGCAGGTTCCCGACGAAGGCGACGGACACTGCTACCAGCAGTACGTCGTCCGGGTTCCCGGCAACGGCCGCCCGGACCGCGACGCCTTCGCACGCACCCTCCGCGGCCGGGGAGTCGACTGCCGTGTCCCGGTGAAGACACCGGTGCACCGGCTGCCGGAGTTCCGGCGCTGCGTGGCACTCCCCGAGACCGAGCTGGCCGCCGAGCAGACACTCGCGCTTCCCGTGGACGCCGCGCTGACGAAACGGGACATGCAGCGCATCGTGTCCGCGTGCAACAGCCTCGGCGGTCTGCTCCAGCCGGCGTTCTGAACCCGGCGAGAGCGAATTTGGGAACCCGGCTCCTTCCGGGTATGATCTACTGCGTTGCCACGGGGAAATCCCCGAAAGCGCGACAGGCCCCTATAGCTCAGTCGGCAGAGCGTCTCCATGGTAAGGAGAAGGTCAACGGTTCGATTCCGTTTGGGGGCTCCGACGGAAAAGGCCCCACCCATCGGGTGGGGCCTTTTTCATGCCCGGAATCGCGGCCGGAATGACGGCCGCCGCCGGCCCTCACATCCCGGTCGGTCTCAGTCCTTGTGAACCTCCGGGACCCGCATCGCCAGAATCGCCATGTCGTCGGACGGAGCATCCGAGGCGAAACGCTCCACGGCGCGCATGATCCGGGCCGCGACAGCGCCCGCCGTGAGCCCCGTGCAGGTCGTCAGGACGTCGGCGAGGCCGTCGTCACCCAGCATGCGGGTCCCCTCCCGACGCTCCGTCACACCGTCCGTGACGCACAGCAGGACATCGCCCGGGTCGAGGGTCACGTGCTGCTCGTACAGTTCGAGGTCGTCCATGACACCCAGCAGCGGCTGCGGCTCCGCGGCCGCCTCGACCGTGCCGTCCTGGCGCAGCCGCAGAGGCAGCGGATGCCCCGCGCAGACCACCTTGAGCTCCGCGCTGCCGTCCTCCTGCGGGCGCATCTCGCCGTAAAGGAGCGTCAGGAAGCGGCTGCGGGCGCCCTCGTCGAGGATCGCCGAGTTCAACCGCTCGAGCACCGCCGGGCCGCTCAGCCCCTCCCGGGCCAGCAGCCTGAGCGCATGCCGGGCCAGCCCGGTCACCGCGGCCGCGTTCGGACCCGTACCGCAGACGTCACCGATGGCGAAGCCGTAGGCGCCGTCGCTGATCGGGAAGAGGTCGTAGAAGTCACCGCCGACCTCGTTGCCCTCGCCGGCCGCGCGGTAGATGACCTCCACCTCGACCCCGCCCACGGCCGGCAGCTCCGGCGGCAGCAGGCTGCGCTGCAGCGACTGGCTGATGGCGGTGCGCTCCGAGTACAGGCGGGCGTTGTCCAGCGCCAGGGCGGCCCGTCGGGACAGGTCCTCGGCCAGTTCGAGGATCTCCTGGCGGAAGTGGTCGTCGGTGGGCTTGCCGAGCGTGAGCATGCCGATGACGCGGTTCCGGGCGACCAGCGGCAGCACGACCGTCTCCCCGCCGACCGCGGTGGCGACGGTGAGCGCAGGCCCCATCGAGGAGGAGATCTGATGGATCGGGCCACCGCTCAGGCCGAGACTGCGCATCGAGGTGCGCAGCGCCGCCTGGTGCGCCGCCTCGGCCGGTGCGGACCACACCCGGGCACCCGGAGTCGGTACCGGGTCCGGCGGCGGGATCTTGGACAGCAGGGACTTGATGCCGTCGATGAGTTCCTCGTCCTCGTGCAGGACGTACGACAGATAGGGGTCGGAGGCCTGGTCGGCGATCGTGTAGACGGCGCACCAGGTGGCCAGCGTGGGGACCGTCATCTGCGCCATCAGGGCCAGCGTCTGGTCGCGGTCGAGAGTGCCGGCCAGCAGGTCCGAGGCCTCGACGAGGAAGCTGAGGGAGCCGCGGCGCAGCCGCTCCAGCTCACCCAGCCGCGCCGACTCCACGGCCAGCGCGATCCGGTCCGCCGCGAACTGCAGGCGCAGCGCCTCCTCGTTCGAGTACCGGCCCGGGCCCTCGGCCGCGACGCCGAGGGAACCGGTGAGGCGTCCCTCCACCTTCAGCGGGACGGTGACCACCGAGCGCATGCCGGTGCTGTTCAGCAGCGGTACGGCGCCCGGTACGGCGGTGAGGTCCTCGTGGACGGCCGGCATCCGCGCCGAGCCGTACCGGCCGGGACCCGCCTCGACCGGCACGCGTGCGAACCGCTGCCGGGCGGAAGGCAGCCCGGTGGAGGCACGGACCTCGAGCTCCGTCTCGTCGTCGGTGGCGAGCAGCAGGAAGGCGGAGTCGCCGTCGAGCATGTCGCGAGCGCGCTCCACCGTGCGCTGCAGCAGGCCGTCCAGGTCGTCCGGGGCCGGCGACCCGATGAACGTCTCGAACGGGTCGGTGTTCTGGCCGTCGACGGAACCGGCCGGGTCGGAGGCCGGGGTGCGCAGCGGTGTCTGCAGCACCGCCCGCTCGTGGTCCCGTACCAGGAGACAGACCGTCGAGGGCTCCCCACCGGTGTCGCGGACCCGCAGGTGGGAGGCGTACACGGGGATGACCCGGCCGTTGGCGGCGCGGATGCCGTAGCTGCCCTCCCAGCGGGAGAGCCGGAGTGCCTCGGCGACGCCTGTGCCGGTGCCCGGGGTGTGCGGCCAGGCCGCCAGGTCGGTCAGCGGCTTCCCGGTGACCTGGTCCGCGGCGTATCCGAAGAGGTCCTCCGCGTCCTCGTTCCACGCCGTGACGGTGCCGGCCCGGTCGATCTGCACCACCGCGACCCGAACCCGGCCGTCGGCGAGCGGCAGCAGATGCGCGGGCAGGGCCGGCCCCGCGGTACGGGTGCCCACCGGGCGCTCCGGCAGGGCCAGCTGGAACCAGACATTCTTGTGCGTGGGCGCGTACTCCACGCCCCACCGGCTTGCCAGGGCCGCGCACAACTGGAGTCCCCGACCGCCTTCGCGGTCCAGGTTGCCCATCGTCACCGCCGGACCCTGGAGCGGGATCTCCCGTTCGGGGTAGCGGTCGGCGACCTCGACGCGTACGCCGTCCTCGCTGCGCAGGCACAGCACGTCCGCGTGGGTGCCCGCGTGCACCACGGCGTTGGTGACCAGCTCGCTGGTGAGGACCACGGCGTCGTCGACGATGTCGGCGAAGCCCCAGCCCTGGAGAGTGTCCCGGACGAAGGAGCGAGCGGTCGCGACGGATCGCCCGACGGGCTCGAAGCTGGCAGCCGCGCGCGCGGTGATCACTGGACTCCTCGGCCGGTCGTCGACGTGCTGGGCTGCCCGGTCGTCGGGCCCGCTCCGCTGGTGCGGTGGCCGGGCACCCGTCGGCCCGGGTTCCGGGGGCTGCTCCCCAGGGATCAGTCCGGTGGTCATGTGTGCGGCCGCCCCTCCGATGCCCGCTCGTGCTCCTGCCACCGCCCAGGCCGGGCGGACCGGCGCGGCTGGACAGCCGCATGCAAGGTTACTTACCTTCGCGGTCCATGCGGATGCCGGACGCCCGTGTTTCCGTCCGGAGGGTGTGCGGACGATGTGCGAAGCTGCCGAACTGTTATGGCCTGGTTCGGTGAGGGTGAAACACTGGGCAGGCTTCTGTTTGTAGGTGCGGGCAGGGCGGGCGTCCTCCCCGGAGGGCGGGCAGCCGCTCCTCCGCGTGGTCCGGCGCCGTCGGGCCGGGAAGCACGATGGCACCCGGCGTGCCGGGCGGTGGTGGCAGTGCGGCCGCCGTGCCCGGCACGGTGAGCACAGCAGTATCGGTCGACCCCTGCGGGAGGGACACAGTGGAGTCTGGCGCAGCGACGCGGGGCACGAAGGCGCGCGCGAAGGGCGGACAGTCCCAGCCACGCGAGCGCAAGCCGCGCAACGGCACCACGGTGGTGGACACGGCTGCCCTGAACCGCCTGCTGGCGGCTCTGGCGGCCATGCGCGAGGGGAACTTCCGCAGGCGGCTCACGGTGTCCGGCGACGGAGTGATGTCGGAGATCGCGGCGGTCTTCAACGAGGTCGCCGACCGCAATCTCCACCTCACGGGTGAGTTGTCGCGGGTGCGGCGCATGGTGGGCCGTGAGGGAAAGCTCACAGAGCGGCTGGAAACGGGCGCCTGCGAAGGGTCCTGGGCTGCGGCCATCGACGCCTCCAACGCGCTGGTCGACGATCTGGTGCGGCCGGTGTCCGAGGTGAGCCGGGTTCTCTCCGCGGTGGCCGAGGGCGATCTGTCGCCCCGCATGGAGCTGCGGACGCTCGCGCCCGAAGGGGCCGGGCACCCGCTGCGCGGCGAGTTCCTGAAGGTCGCCCGGACCGTCAACAACCTGGTCGACCAGCTGTCCACCTTCACCGACGAGGTCACCCGGGTGGCCAGCGAGGTCGGCACCGAGGGCAAGCTGGGCGGGCAGGCGCGGGTCCGCGGGCTGTCCGGTTCGTGGAAGGACCTCACGGACTCCGTCAACACCATGGCCTCGCGGCTGACCGCGCAGGTGCGGGACATCGCCCTGGTGACCACGGCGGTGGCCAAGGGCGACCTGTCACGCAAGGTGACGGTCCACGTCGCCGGCGAGATGCTGGAGCTGAAGAACACCGTCAACACGATGGTGGACCAGCTCTCGGCCTTCTCCTCGGAGGTGACCCGGGTCGCCCGCGAGGTGGGCACCGAGGGCATCCTGGGAGGCCAGGCGCAGGTGCCGGGGGTGGACGGCGTCTGGAAGGAACTCACCGACTCCGTCAACACCATGGCCGGCAACCTGACCGCGCAGGTGCGCGGGATCTCCGAGGTGACCACGGCGGTCGCCAACGGTGACCTGTCGCGGAAGGTGACCGTGCCGGCGCGCGGCGAGGTCGCGCAGCTCGCCGACACGATCAACCAGATGACCGAGACGCTGAGGATCTTCGCCGACGAGGTCACCCGGGTGGCCAACGAGGTCGGCGCCGAGGGGCGGCTCGGCGGGCAGGCGAACGTGCCGGGCGCGGCGGGCACCTGGAAGGACCTGACGGACTCCGTCAACACGGTGTTCCGGAACCTGACCACGCAGGTCCGCGACATCGCCGCGGTGACGACCGCGGTGGCCAACGGTGACCTGTCGCAGAAGGTCACGGTGGACGTCGCGGGCGAGATGCTGGAGCTGAAGAACACCGTCAACGGGATGGTGGACCAGCTGTCGGCGTTCGGCGCCGAGGTGACGCGGGTGGCGCGGGAGGTCGGCGTCGAGGGCGAGCTGGGCGGCCAGGCACAGGTGTCGGGCGCCGCCGGCACGTGGAAGGACCTGACGGACTCCGTCAACACGGCGTTCCGGAATCTCACCGGTCAGGTGAGGAACATCGCCCAGGTGACGACCGCGGTGGCCAACGGGGACCTGTCGCAGAAGGTCACGGTGGACGTCTCCGGCGAGATGCTCCAGCTGAAGAACACCGTGAACACGATGGTGGACCAGCTGTCGTCGTTCGCGGACCAGGTGACCCGGATGGCCCGGGACGTGGGCACCGAGGGCCGGCTGGGCGGTCAGGCCCGGGTGGACGGCGTGTCGGGCACCTGGAAGGAACTCACCGACTCCGTCAACTTCATGGCCGGCAACCTCACCTCCCAGGTGCGGCAGATCGCGCAGGTCACCACTGCGGTGGCGCGGGGCGACCTGTCCCAGAAGATCGACGTCGACGCGCGCGGCGAGATCCTGGAGCTGAAGAACACCATCAACACGATGGTCGACCAGCTGTCCGCGTTCGCCGACCAGGTGACCCGGGTCGCCCGCGAGGTGGGCACCGACGGGCGGCTGGGCGGCCAGGCGCAGGTACCGGGCGTGGCCGGGGTGTGGCGGGACCTGACCGACTCGGTGAACGGCATGGCCGGCAACCTCACCGCGCAGGTGCGCAACATCGCCCAGGTCGCGACCGCGGTGGCGCGGGGCGACCTGTCCCAGAAGATCACCGTGGACGCGCGCGGCGAGATCCTGGAACTGAAGAACACGCTGAACACCATGGTGGACCAGCTCTCCTCCTTCGCCCAGGAGGTCACCCGGGTGGCCCGCGAGGTGGGTACCGAGGGCATCCTGGGCGGTCAGGCGGAGGTGCAGGGGGTCTCGGGCACCTGGAAGGACCTCACGCAGTCCGTCAACGGGATGGCGAACAACCTGACCCTCCAGGTGCGCTCGATCGCCGAGGTCACCACCGCGGTCGCGCGGGGCGACCTGTCGAAGAAGATCACCGTCGATGCCAAGGGGGAGATCCTCGAGCTGGTGACCACCGTCAACACGATGGTCGACCAGCTCTCCTCGTTCGCCGAGCAGGTGACCCGGGTGGCCCGCGAGGTGGGTACCGAGGGCATCCTGGGCGGTCAGGCCCACGTGCCCGGTGTCACGGGTATCTGGAAGGACCTCAGCGACAACGTCAACCTGATGGCGAAGAACCTGACCACGCAGGTGCGAAACATCTCCCAGGTGTCGGCCGCGGTCGCCAACGGCGACCTGACCCGGCAGGTCACGATCGAGGCGCGCGGCGAGGTCGCGCAGCTCGCCGACACCATCAACACCATGGTGAAGACGCTGAGCTCGTTCGCCGAGCAGGTCACCAAGGTGGCTCGCGAGGTGGGCACGGACGGCATCCTCGGTGGGCAGGCACACGTCCCGGGGGTGGCAGGCACCTGGAAGGACCTCACCGAGTCGGTGAACCAGATGGCGTCCAACCTGACCGGCCAGGTGCGCAACATCGCCATGGTCACCACGGCCATCGCCAAGGGCGACCTGACGAAGAAGATCGACATCGACGCCCGGGGCGAGATCCTCGAACTCAAGACGACGATCAACACGATGGTCGACCAGTTGTCGTCCTTCGCGGAAGAGGTCACCAGGGTCGCCCGCGAGGTGGGCACCGAGGGCCAGCTCGGCGGGCAGGCGCGGGTGCGGGACGTCGACGGGACCTGGCGCGACCTCACCGAGTCGGTGAACGAGATGGCCGGGAACCTGACCCGGCAGGTGCGTGCCATCGCCCGCGTCGCGACGGCGGTGACCCGCGGCGACCTCAACCTGAAGATCGACGTCGATGCCTCCGGCGAGATCCAGGAGCTGCAGGACTACATCAACAAGATGATCGCCAACCTGCGCGACACCACGATCGCCAACAAGGAGCAGGACTGGCTCAAGGGCAACCTGGCGCGGATCTCGGCGCTGATGCAGGGGCGTCGCGACCTGGAGGACGTCGCCTCCCTGATCATGAGTGAGCTGACGCCGGTGGTGTCCGCGCAGCACGGCGCCTTCTTCGTCGCGATGTCGCCGGTCGACGGCGCCGACGTGGGGGAGGACGGGCAGGACCGGTACGAGCTGCGCATGCTCGGCTCGTACGGGTACTCGATGGGCTCCATGCCGACCTCGTTCGCTCCCGGAGAGGCGCTGGTCGGGACGGCCGCGGAGGAGAAGCGCACGATCCTGGTGGAGAACGCGCCGAGCGGCTACCTGAAGATCTCCTCCGGCCTCGGCGAGGCGCCGCCCGCCCAGGTGATCGTGCTTCCGGTGCTGTTCGAGGGCAAGGTCCTCGGGGTGATCGAGCTGGCCTCCTTCACGCCCTTCACGCAGATCCAGAAGGACTTCCTGAACCAGATCGCCGAGATGATCGCGACGAGCGTCAACACCATCTCGGTCAACACCAAGACCGAGCAGCTGCTGAAGCAGTCGCAGGAGCTGACCGAGCAACTGCGTGAGCGGTCGGCGGAGTTGGAGCAGCGGCAGAAGGCGCTGCAGGCGTCCAACGCGGAACTCGAGGAGAAGGCCGAGCTGCTGGCCCGGCAGAACCGCGACATCGAGGTGAAGAACACCGAGATCGAGGAGGCGCGGCAGGTCCTGGAGGAGCGTGCCGAGCAGCTCGCCGTGTCGATGCGCTACAAGAGCGAATTCCTGGCCAACATGTCGCACGAGCTGCGTACACCGCTCAACTCCCTGCTCATCCTGGCCAAACTGCTCGCCGACAACGCGGAGGGGAACCTCTCGCCGAAGCAGGTCGAGTTCGCCGAGACCATCCACGGCGCCGGTTCCGACCTGCTCCAGCTCATCAACGACATCCTCGACCTGTCGAAGGTGGAGGCGGGCAAGATGGACGTCTCCCCGACCCGCATCGCGCTCGTCCAGCTCGTCGACTACGTGGAGGCCACCTTCCGTCCGCTGACCGCGGAGAAGGGCCTGGACCTCTCGGTACGGGTGTCTCCCGAGCTGCCGGCCACCCTGCACACGGACGAGCAGCGGCTGCTGCAGGTCCTGCGCAACCTCCTCTCCAACGCCGTGAAGTTCACCGACTCGGGCTCGGTGGAACTGGTGATCCGGCCGGCGGGGGCGGACGTGCCGCAGGCGATCCGTGAGCAGCTGCTGGAGGCCGGCTCGCTCCGCGATGCCGACGCGCCGCTCATCGCCTTCTCGGTGACCGACACCGGCATCGGCATCGCCGGCAGCAAGATGCGGGTGATCTTCGAGGCGTTCAAGCAGGCCGACGGCACCACCAGCCGCAAGTACGGCGGTACCGGCCTCGGCCTGTCGATCTCGCGGGAGATCGCCCAACTGCTCGGTGGCGAGATCCATGCGCAGAGCGAGCCGTCGCGGGGATCCACGTTCACGCTGTACCTGCCGCTGCACCCGAGCGAGCTGCCGCCGCAGGGGTACCAGCAGCCCATGCCCGCGCTGGAGGCCGGCGACCTGGTGGCGGCCAGGGAACTGGAGTTGCCCGAGCTGTCGGGTGTCGAGATCGAGACGCCGGCCGAGGTGCAGTCCTACCGGGAGACGCAGAACGGGCCCGCGGCGCTGTTCCGGCTCCGCCGCCGGGCGATCACCGGGGGAACCCGGCGGCAGTCGGAGCTCTCCGCGCAGCCGGAGCAGCAGTGGTCGGCCGAGCAGCAGGAGGCGACTCCGCCGAGCTACTCGGGCATCCGCTTCGGTGGCCGGAAAGTGCTCATCGTCGACGACGACATCCGGAACGTGTTCGCTCTGACCAGCGTCCTGGAGCAGCACGGCCTGTCCGTGCTGTACGCGGAGAACGGCCGGGAGGGCATCGAGGTCCTGGAACAGCACGACGACGTGGCGGTCGTGCTGATGGACATCATGATGCCCGAGATGGACGGGTACGCCACGACCACGGCGATCCGGCGGATGCCGCAGTTCTCGGGCCTGCCGATCATCGCGCTGACCGCGAAGGCGATGAAGGGCGACCGGGAGAAGGCGATCGAGTGCGGTGCCTCGGACTACGTGACCAAGCCGGTCGACCCCGACCACCTGCTGTCGGTCATGGAACAGTGGATGGGAGTGGAGTGAACGGCGGGGATGTGCGCGAAGTCGCCGACACGGCGTGTTCCTGACCGTGTAGAAGTGCGGGATTGTGGGAACCTTCCGGTCGCCCACTACGTTTCTGCTACGTGCACAGTGACATCACGGTGACAGGGTGTGTCGACAAGCGGGGTGCGGCTACGATGACCGGCACGAGGACGGGCGGCGTAAGGGAGTCGTCCCCTGGGGAGGCACCCGCCGGTGCTTCCCCGAGTCCTGTGGACAGGGGAGGCCCCATGCCGGGGCGAGGAGGGCGGGCCATGGTGCAGAAGGCCAAGATCCTCCTGGTCGATGACCGGCCGGAGAATCTGCTGGCGCTGGAGGCGATCCTCTCCGCGCTCGATCAGACACTGGTGCGGGCATCGTCCGGGGAGGAAGCACTCAAAGCACTGCTCACGGACGATTTCGCGGTCATTCTGCTGGACGTCCAGATGCCGGGCATGGACGGCTTCGAGACCGCCGCGCACATCAAACGGCGGGAGCGGACCCGGGACATCCCGATCATCTTCCTCACCGCGATCAACCACGGCCCGCACCACACCTTCCGCGGTTATGCGGCGGGCGCGGTCGACTACATCTCCAAGCCGTTCGACCCGTGGGTGCTGCGGGCCAAGGTCTCGGTGTTCGTCGAGCTCTACATGAAGAACTGCCAGCTGCGTGAGCAGGCGGCACTGCTCCGGCTCCAACTGGACGGCGGCGACAAGGCGGACGCCGGCGGCAAGGAGTCGGCCGGGCTCCTCGCCGAACTCTCCGCGCGGCTCGCGGCCGTCGAGGAGCAGGCGGAGGCGTTGTCCAAGCAGCTCGACGACGAGGCGGCGGACGCGGCGGCGGTGGCCACGGCGGCGCACCTGGAGCGCAAACTGACCGGTCTGCGCCGTGCGCTCGACGCCTTGGAGCCCGGGTCGGGCGGCGGTGGCGCCTCGGTGACCGCGCAGAGCTGAGGTGTCCCGGGCGGGTACGCGGCTGAGCGCGCGTCACTTCCGTGCCACCGCAAGGGCGACACGAACGGGTGAAGCCTCCGGCACGCGTGTCCGTTGCCGTCCCTCCCGGTAACCTCACACCCATGGCCTCACGTCCCTCCGCAGCCAAGAAGCAGCCAGCCAAGAAGGCGGCCGCTCCCGCGAAGGCCGCGACGAAGAAGGCCGCCGCGAAGAAGGCGCCGGCCAAGAAGGCATCGGCCGGGAAGGCGCCCGCCAGGAAGGCGCCCGCGAAGAAGGCCGCGCCCAAACCGGCCCCCAGTCCGACCGGGGGCGTCTACCGGCTGGTCAGGGCGCTGTGGCTCGGAGCGGCACACGCCGTCGGCGCCGTGTTCCGCGGCATAGGGCAGGGGGCCAGGAACCTCGACCCGGCGCACCGCAAGGACGGCGTCGCGCTGCTGCTGCTCGCGCTCGCGCTGATCGTCGCCGCGGGGACCTGGGCCGACCTGAAGGGCCCGGTCGGAGACCTGGTCGAGATCCTGGTCACCGGAGCATTCGGCCGCCTCGACCTGCTGGTGCCGGTGCTGCTCGCGGTGATCGCCGCCCGCTTCATCCGGCACCCGGAGCAACCCGAGGCCAACGGTCGCATCGTGATCGGTCTGTCCGCGCTCCTCGTGGGTGTGCTCGGGCAGGTCCACATCGCCTGCGGCTCGCCCGCCCGCAGCGACGGAATGCAGGCCATACGGGACGCCGGCGGCCTCATCGGCTGGGCCGCCGCGACCCCCCTGACGTACACCATGACCGAGGTCCTCGCCGTTCCCCTGCTGGTGCTGCTGACCGTCTTCGGGCTGCTGGTGGTGACCGCCACGCCGGTGAACGCCGTCCCGCAGCGGCTGCGCATGCTGGGGACGAGGCTGGGTATCGTCCACGACCCGGACGCCGACGCCGAGTACCAAGGGGACTCCGCCGACGACGAGCGCTACGACGAGCAGTGGCGCGAGTCGCTTCCCGGCCGGACCCGCCGGCGCTCCGGCGCCGCGCGGGAGTACGACCCGGACAACGCGGAGCAGGAGGCCCTCGCCCAGCGCCGGGGCCGTCCCAGGCGCTCCGCCGTGCCGCAGCCGGCCGCGGACCGGCGGCGGGACTCGGTGGACGTCGCCGCGGCCGCCGCGGCGGACCTCGACGGCGCCGTGCTGCACGGCATGCCGCCCTCGCCGCTCGTCGCCGACCTCACCCACGGTGTGCGCGGCGGCGACCGCTCCGACACCGCGGACACCACGCCCACACCCGTTCCCGGCGCCCGCGCCCGGCAGGACACGCCCGGCAAGGCGGAGGTCCCCGACCTCACCAAGGCCCCGCCCTCCGCGCCCCGCGACCTTCCGCCGCGGGCCGAGCAGCTCCAGCTGTCCGGCGACATCACCTACGCGCTGCCGTCGCTCGACCTGCTGACCCGCGGCGGCCCCGGCAAGGCCCGCAGCGCCGCCAACGACGCCGTCGTGGACTCGCTCACCACCGTCTTCACCGAGTTCAAGGTCGACGCCCGGGTCACCGGCTTCACCCGCGGCCCGACGGTCACCCGCTACGAGGTGGAGCTCGGCCCGGCCGTGAAGGTCGAGCGGATCACCGCGCTCACCAAGAACATCGCCTACGCCGTCGCCAGCCCCGACGTGCGGATCATCAGCCCGATCCCCGGCAAGTCCGCGGTCGGCATCGAGATCCCGAACACCGACCGGGAGATGGTCAACCTCGGCGACGTACTGCGCCTCGCGGAGTCCGCGGAGGACGACGATCCGATGCTGGTGGCCTTCGGCAAGGACGTCGAGGGCGGCTACGTCATGCACTCGCTGGCGAAGATGCCGCACATGCTGGTCGCCGGTGCCACCGGGTCCGGCAAGTCGTCCTGCATCAACTGCCTGATCACGTCGATCCTGATGCGGGCCACGCCCGAGGACGTCCGGATGATCCTGGTCGACCCCAAGCGGGTCGAGCTGACCGTCTACGAGGGCGTCCCGCACCTGATCACCCCGATCATCACCAATCCCAAGCGCGCCGCCGAGGCGCTGCAGTGGGTGGTGCGCGAGATGGACCTGCGCTACGACGACCTCGCCGCCTACGGCTACCGGCACATCGACGACTTCAACCGCGCCGTGCGGGAGGGGAAGGTCGAGGCCCCGGAGGGCAGCGAGCGGGAGCTCCAGCCCTACCCGTACCTGCTGGTCATCGTCGACGAGCTCGCGGACCTGATGATGGTGGCACCGCGGGACGTCGAGGACGCCATCGTGCGCATCACGCAGCTCGCCCGCGCGGCCGGTATCCACCTGGTGCTCGCCACCCAGCGGCCGTCGGTCGACGTCGTCACCGGCCTGATCAAGGCGAACGTGCCCTCCCGGCTCGCCTTCGCCACCTCCTCGCTCGCCGACTCGCGGGTCATCCTCGACCAGCAGGGCGCCGAGAAGCTGATCGGCAAGGGCGACGGGCTGTTCCTGCCGATGGGCGCGAACAAGCCGACCCGTATGCAGGGTGCGTTCGTCACCGAGGAGGAGGTCGCCGCGGTCGTCCGGCACTGCAAGGACCAGATGGCGCCCGTCTTCCGGGACGACGTCGTCGTCGGGACCAAGCAGAAGAAGGAGATCGACGAGGACATCGGCGACGACCTCGACCTGCTCTGCCAGGCGGCCGAACTGGTCGTCTCCACCCAGTTCGGGTCGACGTCCATGCTCCAGCGCAAGCTGCGCGTGGGCTTCGCCAAGGCCGGACGGTTGATGGACCTGATGGAGTCCCGGAACATCGTGGGGCCCAGCGAGGGCTCCAAGGCACGTGACGTTCTTGTGAAGGCCGACGAGCTGGACGGAGTGCTGGCGGTACTTCGCGGGGAGGCTGAAGGGTAGGCCCCTTCGTCGGGGGGCGCCAGGGACCCAGGGAGGGATCGGCCGTGACTCACCCGTTAGAGATCATTGAGCAACCGTTTCCCCTCACCGCACGTCAAGTTGAGCGACAGGGCAGGCGCGGCTCCCCGACCGGGGGACGTGGCTGACCCGCCGTCGGAGTGCCCGGCCATTCCGATGGCGTACAAAGTCGTACCGCCCGGTTGCCCGACCCTTTTGCACTCCCCCTAGACTGAACCTTCAGCACAGGTGGCTACACGCTCGAAAGGCGCCCCCGTGTCCATCGGTAACTCCCCTGAAGACGAGCGTCCGTTCGAAGACGAGCGCGAGGAACCCGGTCTCTCCGTCGGTCGTGCCCTGCAACAGGCACGTATCGCCGCCGGATTGACCGTCGACGACGTCACCAACGCCACCCGTGTCCGTATCGCGATCGTGCAGGCGATCGAGGCGGACGACTTCGCTCCGTGCGGCGGCGACGTCTACGCGCGCGGCCACCTCCGAACCCTCGCCAAGGCCGTCCACCTCGATCCCGCACCGCTGATCGCCCAGTACGACGCCGAGCACGGCGGGCGTCCCACGCCGACGTCGCCCACGGCGCCGCTGTTCGAGGCGGAACGCATCCGCCCCGAGCGGCGCGGGCCGAACTGGACCGCGGCCATGGTCGCCGCGATCGTCGTCGTGATCGGCTTCGTCGGGTTCACCGTCGTCAAGGGCGGCGGCGACGGCAGCGCGAAGGACCCGGTGGCCCAGGGCGGCGCCACCCCCGCCACCAGCGAGTCCGCCACGGCCACGCCCAAGAGCGACAAGCCCGCCGACGCGACGCCCGCCCCCTCCGACAGCGCCATCGCCGCCGCCCCCCAGGACAAGGTGACCGTCCGGGTGAGCGCGGTGGACGGACGCAGTTGGATCTCCGCCAAGGACCACAACGGCCGGCTCCTCTTCGACGGCGTGCTCAAGAAGGGGCAGTCGAAGACCTTCCAGGACAGCTCGAAGATCAACCTGGTCCTCGGGGACGCCGGCGCCGTACAGCTGTACGTCAACGGCAAGAAGATCGACGACGACTTCCAGCCGGGAGCCGTGGAACGTCTGACCTACACCAAGGGCGACCCGCAGGTCGGCTGAGCGCATTCCCCCGGGTTGGTACGTCCGGGGCGTGTCGTACGGGGTTGGCCAGGACGGGCCAACCCCGTAGACGTGGGGTGTCAGCGGGACGAAGTAGTCTTGAGCCCATGCCTGAACGCCGTACCGTCGCACTCGTCACCCTTGGCTGCGCCCGTAACGAGGTGGACTCGGAGGAGCTCGCAGGCCGTCTGGAGGCGGACGGCTGGCAACTCGTCGAGGACGCCTCGCACGCCGACGTGGCCGTCGTGAACACCTGCGGTTTCGTCGAGGCCGCCAAGAAGGACTCCGTGGACGCCCTGCTGGAGGCCAACGACCTCAAGGACCACGGCAGAACCCAGGCCGTCGTGGCGGTGGGCTGCATGGCCGAGCGGTACGGGAAGGAGCTCGCACAGGCCCTTCCGGAGGCGGACGGCGTGCTCGGCTTCGACGACTACACCCACATCTCCGATCGCCTGCAGACCATCCTGTCCGGCGGCGTCCACGCCTCCCACACCCCGCGCGACCGGCGCAAGCTGCTGCCGATCAGCCCGGCGGAACGACAGGAGTCCGCCGCCGACGTGGCACTGCCGGGGCACGCGCCGGCCGACCTGCCCGAAGGCCTCGCCCCGGCCTCCGGTCCCCGTGCGCCGTTGCGCCGCCGGCTGGACGGGGCTCCGGTCGCCTCCGTGAAGCTGGCCTCCGGCTGCGACCGGCGCTGCTCCTTCTGCGCGATCCCGTCCTTCCGCGGCTCCTTCATCTCCCGCCGCCCCAGTGACGTCCTCAACGAGACCCGCTGGCTGGCGGGGCAGGGCGTGAAGGAGATCATGCTGGTCTCCGAGAACAACACCTCCTACGGCAAGGACCTCGGCGACATCCGCCTGCTGGAGTCGCTGCTGCCGGAGCTGGCGGAGGTCGACGGGATCGAACGGGTGCGCGTCAGCTACCTCCAGCCCGCGGAGATGCGTCCCGGTCTCATCGACGTGCTCACCTCCACTCCGAACGTCGCTCCGTACTTCGACCTGTCCTTCCAGCACTCCGCGCCCGGCGTGCTGCGCGCCATGCGCCGCTTCGGCGACACCGACGGCTTCCTGGAACTGCTCGACACGATCCGCGGCAAGGCTCCCGAAGCGGGCGTGCGCTCCAACTTCATCGTCGGTTTCCCCGGCGAGACGGAGGCCGATCTCGCCGAGCTGGAGCGTTTCCTCAACCACGCGCGGCTGGACGCCATCGGCGTCTTCGGCTACTCGGACGAGGAGGGCACCGAGGCGGCCCGCTACGACGGCAAGCTGTCCGAGGACGTGGTCGCGGAGCGGCTGGCACGGGTCTCCCGGCTTGCCGAGGAACTGGTCTCGCAGCGCGCCGAGGAACGCGTCGGCCAGACCGTGACGGCGCTGGTGGAGTCGGTGGACCCGGACGAGGGGAGCCGGGGCCGGGCTGCCCACCAGGCGCCCGAGACCGACGGGCAGGTGCTGTTCACCAGCGGCGAGGGTTTGGCCGTCGGCCGTATGGTCGAGGCGAAGGTGGTAGCCACGGAGGGGGTCGACCTGGTGGCCGAGCCGTTGGCGTCCCACGAGGAGGCGGGCAGATGACCGGTGTCCCGGCGTCCGCGGCGGGCGGCACCCCACGGGCGGACGGCGCGGCAGCCGCGCCCGACGGCCCACGCCGTCCCGGTGCGGGACGCGGCGCCGACACGCAGAACGGCATGACCGCCGCCCCCGGCTCCGGTCCGCGGAGCGGCACGCACCCCGCCGGCGCTGCGAGCGTCGACGGCGGGGCCGACCCGCAGGGCGACGCGAGGGCGGCACGCGGCGGGAAGATCACGGCCGCGGCGGTGAACCAGGCGAGCATCTGGAACATCGCCAACCTGCTGACCATGCTCCGGCTCGTCCTGGTGCCGGGCTTCGTCGTACTGATGCTCGCCGACGGCGGCTACGACCCGGCCTGGCGCTCGCTCGCCTGGGCGGCCTTCGCCATCGCCATGATCACCGACCTGTTCGACGGGCACCTGGCGCGTACGTACGACCTGGTCACCGACTTCGGGAAGATCGCCGACCCCATCGCCGACAAAGCGATCATGGGAGCGGCGCTGATCTGCCTTTCCGCCCTCGGTGATCTGCCCTGGTGGGTCACGGTCGTGATCCTCGGCCGGGAACTCGGCATCACTCTGATGCGTTTTCTGGTCATTCGCTACGGCGTCATCCCCGCCAGCCGCGGCGGCAAGCTGAAGACGCTCACCCAGGGGGTCGCCGTCGGGATGTACGTCCTGGCGCTGACGGGGTGGCTGGCCACCCTGAGGTGGTGGGTGATGGCCGCAGCCGTCGTGCTGACCGTGGCGACGGGGCTGGACTACGTGAGACAGGCCGTTGTGCTGCGTCGACGGGGAATCGCCGAGCGCCGGGCCGTGACGGAGGAGAACGAGGCGTGAGTTCCGCGGCAGCCGACGTCGTGCGACTACTGAGGGTGAGGGGCGAGACGGTAGCCGTCGCCGAGTCGCTGACGGGTGGACTCGTCGCCGCGGAGATCACCTCGGTGCCCGGGGCCTCGCGGGTGTTCCGCGGATCGGTGACGGCGTACGCCACCGACCTCAAGCACCGGCTGCTCGGTGTCGACGCCTCCCTGCTGGCCGCCTGCGGAGCCGTGGACGCCGAGGTCGCGGCCCTGATGGCGAGCGGAGTACGCGAACGGCTGGGTGCCGACTGGGGAATCGCCACGACCGGCGTCGCCGGCCCGGAACCGCAGGACGGGCAGCCGGTGGGCACGGTCTTCGTCGCCCTGGACGGTCCGTCGGGTCCCGGACGGGGTTCCGCCCGTGGCGGAAAAGTGCAGCTGCTGAGGTTGAACGGCGACCGGGCGGAAATCCGTATGGAGAGTGTACGGAGCGTACTCGCACTGCTTCTGCGGGAGCTTGCGGGCGAACAGACCGGGAATGAGCGGGCACAGGATACGGAACAGAACGGGGGGTTTTGATGTTTGCAGCCCTGAGTGAACACGACATCGCTCCCCGCACGGCCGCGGCGCAAGGCGGTACGGTGGGGCGTGAAGGATGCGGTTACGCGGTCCGAGGAGGGAGCCACCGATGATTCTGCTCCGTCGCCTGCTGGGTGACGTGCTGCGTCGGCAGCGCCAGCGCCAGGGCCGTACTCTGCGCGAAGTCTCCTCCTCCGCCCGAGTCTCGCTCGGCTATCTCTCCGAGGTGGAGCGGGGGCAGAAGGAGGCTTCCTCCGAACTGCTCTCCGCCATCTGCGACGCGCTGGACGTACGGATGTCCGAGCTCATGCGGGAAGTGAGCGACGAACTCGCCCTCGCCGAGCTGGCCCAGTCTGCCGCGGCCACCCCCAGCGAGCCGGTATCCACGCCGGTGCGTCCGATGCTGGGCTCCGTATCGGTGACCGGTGTGCCACCGGAACGGGTGACCATCAAGGCGCCCGCCGAAGCGGTGGACGTCGTCGCCGCCTGATCCGCGCGCGGCGCTGACAGCGACAGTGAGGCCCCTGCCGGGCCCGCTCCGGGGAGACCCGGGGCCCGGCAGGGGCCTCTCCCGTTTCCGGGCCGCCCGCTGTGGTCCGTTTGCCGGTCCCGACAGGTGCGGTCATCGTGGAGGGCACGACCGGTGACCCGATGGAGGCACGGATGTACGTCGTGAAGAGCTCCCTGTCCGACACGGACCTCAAGACCGTGGCCGAGGCGCTGCAGGGCGCCCTCGTCGACCTGGTGGACCTGGGACTGGTCGCCAAGCAGGTGCACTGGAACGTCGTGGGCCCCCGCTTCCGGTCCGTCCACCTCCAGCTCGACGAGGTGGTGGACTCGGCGCGCACCCACTCCGACACCGTGGCGGAGCGTGCCTCGGCCCTGGGGGTCTCGCCTGACGGGCGTGCCGCGACGGTGGCCGCGAGCAGCGGCATCGGGGCCGTGAGCGAGGGCTGGGTCAGGGATGCGGACGCCGTGGGCACGCTCGTCGACGCTCTCGGCGCGGTCGTCACCCGGATGCGCGAGAGGGTGACTGCGACCGAGGACGCGGACCCCGTCAGCCAGGACATCTTCATCCAGGTCACCGCGGATCTCGAGAAGCACCGCTGGATGTTCCAGGCCGAGAACAGCTGAGAGCCAACAGCTGAGAGCCGCTGCCAGGAGGCCGGCGGCTGCGGCTGCCACGGTGGTGCGCCCGTGTGCCGCGCGTGCGCTCTTTCCGCCCGTCAGAGCGGTGATCTAGCGTCCGGCTGGAGGTGGCGGCCATGACGGGGCGGGCAGTGCGCTGGGGGGCCGCGATCGGCTTCGGGGCGGTGTGGTGGTGGGCCGTGCTGCGGCTCGCGCTCTCCCCGGAGTCGGGGGCGTGGGAAGGCGCGGTCGCCGCAGGTGGGTGGGGGATCAGCCTGCTGCCGGTGCACTGCATGCCGAGGGCACGGGCCGCGGGGGCGCTGGGGGCGGGCCGGTGGCGGGACGCCTGGCGGGCGGGGTACCGGTCAGCCGAGCAGGGGCACGGCGGTCGCCCCGATCGGGACCCGGGGCAAGCGGACTGAACGTTGCGTTGCCCGGGTGCTCCGAGGCGCGGGTGGCCCGGGTGGCCCGGGTGGTCTGGGTGGTCCGGGTGGTCCGGGGCGAGGCTGGTCAGGGCGGTGGCGGCTGACGCGAGCCGGGCCGGCTGCGCCCCGTGTCCCCTGTGTCCGCTCCGGCCGCGAGGTGCGTCGGCCCTCACCCGGCCGGGCGGCGGCGCGGTCCACCGGAAGCGCTCGGGCCGGGGGCCGGTCCCGTCTGGCAGGCCGGACACCAGTACGTCGGCCGCTCGCGGGAACCGTCACCCTGGTCGGCCAGCCGGACCGAGGTGCCGCAGCGCAGGCAGGGACGGGGCGCACGGCCGTACACGAACAGGTCCTGACCGCGCCTCCCGGTCGTGGTGCGCACGGGCCGGTCCCGGTTCGCCTCGAGGAGGCTCCTGGCGAGCACCGGCAGATGCGCCGCGCGCTCGGTGGGCAGCGCGCCCACCGGGAGCCACGGGGTGACGCCGAGCAGGAAGCAGAGCTCGCTCTTGTAGACGTTGCCGATACCGGCCAGATTCCGCTGGTCGAGCAGCGCCTCGCCGAGCGGGCGCGCGGGGTCGCCGAGCACGTTGGCCAGGGCGCGCTCGGGATCCCAGTCCGGCCCCAGCAGGTCGGGCCCCAGATGGCCCACCACGCGGCTCTCGTCGGCGGTGCGCAGCAGGTCGAGCACGGGGAGCCGGTAGCCGACGGCCGTGCGGTCCGCGACGCCCAGCACCGCCCGGATCTGGTGCGCCGGGCCGCCCGTCCAGCGCCGACCGTTCGCGAAGACCTTCCACGCCCCTTCCATCTTGAGGTGCGAGTGCAGCGTCAGGCCGCCCTCGACGCGTGTCATGAGGTGCTTGCCGCGTGCCGTGACGTCCATTACGGCACGGCGGGTGAGGTCGACCGTGGCGTAGCGGGGCACCCGCAGGTCGCTGCGGGTCAGCACCTCGCCCGCGAGCGCCTCGTGCAGACGCCTCGCGGCCTGCCAGACCGTGTCTCCTTCGGGCATGCGTCAAGGGTGGCACGGCCGACACCGCGGGCCCGCGCACCCCGCGGCGCCGCGGGCCCGGGCGCCCGTCACGGCCTGAGTCTCAGGCCCCGCGGAGTGGCGACGAAGCCCGCGCCTTCCAGGAGTGAGCCGAACGGCGAGGTCAGGGCCGAGGCGCCGTTGACGCGCTCCACGGTGACCGAGCCGAGCGAGCCCGCGCGGGCCGCGTCCGCGAGCGCCTCGGAGGCGACCTGCAGCCGGGTGTCGTCCTCGAGCGCGGTGTCCGGGTCCCCGGGCCAGGCCAGCAGCGTCTTGCCGCCGCGCTCCAGGTAGAGAGTGAGCTCGCCGTCGACGAGAACCACCAGGGACCCCGCCTTGCGGCCCGGTTTGTGTCCGGCGCCGGTCGGGGGCTCGGGCCAGGGAAGGGCGGCGCCGTAGGCGCTCGCGGGGTCGGCCGCGGCGAGGACCACCGCTCGGGACGCGTACCCCTGGCGCGGCCGGCGGCCCGCGGCACCCGGCCCGTACGGGAGCCCGGCCCCGAGGGCGGAACCCGCCTCGCCCCGCGGACCGCCACTCGGCGAGGCCGGGTGGCGGGAGGAGCCGTACCGGCCCGGCGCGGTGGGGGAGTCGTCGCCGGCCGGGTAGGTGAACTCCGGGAACTCCGGGAAGTCGGGGAGCCCGGGCACCTCGGCCCCGTCCGCCCGTCCGCCGGCGGAGGAGCGGCCGGCGGACGCCGGGGGCGTGCTCGTCCTTCGCGACGGGGCGGGACCGCCGGCGGGGACCGGAGCCGCATCCCCCTCGCCGCGCTCGCGCGCGTTGGCCACGGCCCGCAGCCGGTCCACCGCGCCGTCCATCGCGAACTGGGCGGCGCCCAGCCCTTCCACCACGTACCCGCGACGGGCCTGCCCGCTCTCCTCGAAGGCGGACAGGATCCGGTACGTCGCGGAGAAGCCGCCCTCCACGCCCTCCGCGGCGACGGCGCCCCGGGTCACCACACCGTGCCGGTCCAGCAGCGTGCGGGCCAGAGCGTGCGCGCGGACCGTGCGGTCGGACTCCGGTGCAGGGAGCAGCGACCAGCGGCCGGCAACGGTCGGCGGGCCGCTGCGGGAGGTGGCGCGGGCGGCGCCGGTCAGCGAGCCGTAGCGGCCGCGCGGCACCGCGCGCTTGGCGCGATGGGCCGTGGCACCCGCGGTGCGCCCCGAACCGAGCAGGGAGCGCATCGGCGCGAGTGTGTCGTTGGTGAGCCGGCCCGACCAGGCCAGCTCCCACAGCACGTCGGCCAGTTGGGGATCGGTCGCCTCGGGGTGCGCGGCGGCGCGGACCTGGTCGGCGATCTGGCGGAAGAACATGCCGTAGCCCCCGGACAGGACGTCCAGGACGGCGCGGTGCAGGGGCCCCGGCTCCAGCGGGTGCGGTTCCGGCAGCAGCAGCGGAGCCGCGTCCGCGAGGTACAGGGAGATCCAGCCGTCCTTGCCGGGCAGTGCACCCGCGCCGGCCCACACCACCTCACCGGCGGCGGTGAGTTCGTCGAGCATCGCGGGGGCGTAGTCCCGGACACGGGACGGCAGGACCAGCTTCTCCAGCGCGGATGCGGGCACCGAGGCACCCTGCAACTGCTCGACGGCGCGCACCAGGCCGTCGGTGCCGCGCAGTGAGTGCCCCCCGCCGATGTGCTGCCACTGCGGCAGGAACTGGGCCAGCGCGGCCGGCGGCACCGGCTCCACCTCCTGCCGCAGCGCAGCCAGCGAACGCCGGCGCAGACGGCGCAGTACGGCCGCGTCACACCACTCCTGGCCGATGCCCGCGGGGTGGAACTCGCCCTGCACCACGCGTCCGGCCGCGGCCAGTCGCCGCAGGGCCCCCTCGGTGACCGCCACGCCGAGGCCGAACCGGGCGGCGGCCGTGGCCGAAGTGAACGGGCCGTGTGTGCGAGCGTACCGCGCGAGCAGGTCGCCCAGCGGGTCCTTGACCGGTTCCGTGAAGGCCTCCGGGACACCGACCGGCAGCGCCGTGCCGAGGGCGTCGCGCAGCCGGCCGGCGTCCTCGACCACCGCCCAGTGGTCGGCCCCCGCGACACGGACCCGGATGACCCGGCGGGCGGCGGCCAGCTCCCGGGGCCACGTGGGATCGGCGCCCCGCTCGGCCAGCTCGCCCTCCGTGAGCGGTCCGAGCAGGCGCAGCACGTCGGCGACGCCCTCGGCATCCTTCACGCGGCGGTCCTCGGTGCGCCACTGCAGCTCCCGCTCCAGCTCGGACAGCACCTCGGCGTCCAGGAGTTCGCGCAGCTCGGCCTGGCCGAGCAGCTCCGCGAGCAGCCGGGAGTCCAGTGACAGCGCGGCGGCCCGGCGCTCGGCGAGCGGCGAGTCGCCCTCGTACAGGAACTGGGCGACGTAGCCGAACAGCAGCGACCGCGCGAAGGGGGACGGCTCGGGGGTGGTGACCTCGACCAGACGTACCCTGCGGGATTCCAGATCGCCCATCAGCTCGACGAGTCCCGGCAGGTCGAAGACGTCCTGCAGGCACTCCCGGACCGCTTCGAGCACGATCGGGAACGAGCCGTACTCCCCGGCCACCTCCAGAAGCTGAGCGGCCCGCTGGCGCTGCTGCCACAGCGGGGTGCGCCGGCCGGGGTTGCGTCGCGGCAGCAGCAGGGCGCGGGCGGCGCACTCGCGGAACCTGGACGCGAACAGCGCGGAGCCGCCCACCTGGTCAGTGACGACCTGGTCGACCTCGCCCTTGTCGAAGACGACGTCGGCCGCACCCACCGGGGCCTGCTCGCTGTCGTACTCGGTGCCCGCCCTCGTCGGCTCCTGGTCCAGCAGGTCCAGGCCCATCAGGTCGGCATCCGGCAGGCGCAGCACGATGCCGTCGTCGGCGTGCATCACCTGGGCGTCCATGCCGTACCGCTCTGACAGGCGGGCCCCCAGCGCGAGCGCCCAGGGGGCGTGGACCTGGGCGCCGAAGGGCGAGTGCACGACGATCCGCCAGTCGCCCAGCTCGTCGCGGAAACGCTCCACGACGATGGTGCGGTCGTCCGGGACGTGGCCGCAGGCCTGCCGCTGCTCGTCGAGATAGGCCAGCACGTTGTCCGCGGCCCAGGCGTCGAGTCCGGCGGTCAGCAGGCGCAGCCGGGCGTCGTCCCGAGGCAGGGAGCCGACCTCCCGGAGGAAGGCGCCCACCGCACGGCCCAGTTCCAGCGGCCGGCCCAGCTGGTCGCCCTTCCAGAAGGGCAGGCGCCCCGGGACGCCCGGCGCGGGGGAGACCAGGACCCGGTCACGGGTGATGTCCTCGATGCGCCAGGAACTGGTGCCGAGTGTGAAGACGTCGCCGACCCGGGACTCGTAGACCATCTCCTCGTCGAGCTCACCGACCCGGCCTCCGCCCTTCTTCGGATCGGATCCGGCGAGGAACACACCGAACAGGCCACGGTCGGGGATCGTGCCGCCGGAGGTCACGGCGAGCCGCTGCGCACCGGGGCGCCCGGTGACCGTGCCGGTGACGCGGTCCCACACCACGCGTGGGCGCAGCTCGGCGAAGGCGTCGGACGGGTAGCGCCCGGCGAGCATGTCGAGTACCGCGGTGAAGGCCGAGTCGGGCAGTGCGGCGAACGGGGCCGCCCGCCGCACCGTGGCCAGCAGGTCGTCGACCTGCCAGGAGTCCAGCGACGTCATCGCGACGAGCTGCTGGGCGAGCACGTCCAGCGGGTTCGCCGGGATCCTGAGCGACTCGATGGCGCCGGTGCGCATCCGCTCCGTGACCACGGCCGACTGGACCAGGTCGCCCCGGTACTTCGGGAACACCACACCCGTGGACACCGCGCCCACCTGGTGGCCCGCGCGGCCGACGCGCTGGAGCCCGGAAGCCACCGACGGCGGCGACTCCACCTGGACGACCAGGTCGACGGCGCCCATGTCGATGCCCAGTTCCAGGCTGGAGGTGGCCACCACGGCGGGCAGGCGGCCCGCCTTGAGGTCCTCCTCCACCAGGGCCCGCTGCTCCTTGGAGACCGAGCCGTGGTGGGCCCGCGCGATCACGGCTGGCGCGCCCTGGGCGGAGCCCGAGCCCCCCATGAGCTCGGCGGGGGCGTGGTGCTCGTCCAGGGGCTCACCGGTGGCCCGCTCGTACGCGATCTCGTTGAGCCGGTTGCACAGCCGCTCCGCGAGACGGCGCGAGTTGGCGAACACGATCGTGGAGCGGTGGGCCTGCACCAGGTCGGTGATCCGCTCCTCGACATGCGGCCAGATCGACGGGCGCTCGGTTCCCTCGCCGCCGTCGGCGACCGGGGATCCGCCGAGCTCGCCCAGGTCCTCGACCGGGACCACGACGGAGAGGTCGAACTCCTTGCCGGACTCCGGCTGGACGATCTCGACCGTGCGGCGCGGGGACAGGAAGCGGGCCACTTCGTCGACGGGGCGCACGGTCGCCGACAGGCCGATGCGGCGGGCCGGCCGCGGCAGGAGCTCGTCCAGCCGCTCCAGCGAGAGGGCGAGGTGGGCGCCGCGCTTGGTGCCCGCGACCGCGTGCACCTCGTCCAGGATCACCGTCTCGACGCCGGCCAGCGCGTCCCGGGCCGCCGACGTCAGCATCAGGAACAGGGACTCGGGTGTGGTGATCAGGATGTCCGGAGGGCGGGTGGACAGGGCGCGGCGCTCGGACGCCGGGGTGTCGCCGGAGCGGATGGCGACCTTCACCTCCGGCTCGGGCAGCCCCAGCCGGACGGACTCCTGGCGGATACCGGTCAGGGGGCTGCGGAGGTTGCGTTCCACGTCGACGGCGAGTGCCTTGAGCGGGGACACGTACAGCACGCGGCAGCGCTTCTTCGCCTCGGCCGGAGGGGGTGCCGAGGCCAACTGGTCCAGAGCCGCGAGGAACGCGGCGAGCGTCTTTCCGGAACCGGTCGGGGCGACCACCAGCACGTCCGAGCCGGCCCCGAGGGCCTGCCACGCCCCGGCCTGGGCCGGCGTGGGCGCCGAGAAGGCGCCCGTGAACCAGCCGCGGGTGGCGGGGGAGAAGCCGTCGAGGGCCCGGTGTGCGGAGCTGACCATGGGTCCATCCTGCACC
>NZ_JBJZOJ010000089.1:0-25442 GCF_047200655.1 Streptomyces sp. MS06 | reverse complement strand
CCGGAGCCCTCGCCGGAGCGCGGGCTCAGCCGTTGTACGGCTCGGCCTTGATGATCCGCACCGAGGCGATCTTGCCGTTGGGCAGCTCGTACTCCGCGTCCTCACCGACCTTGTGGCCGATCACGCCGCTGCCCAGCGGGGACTGCGGCGAGTACGTCTCCACGTCGGCGCTGGCGTACTCGCGGGAAGCGAGCAGGAAGACCAGCGTGTCGTCCTCGTCACCGTCGAAGGCGATCGTGACGACCATGCCCGGCGCGACGGCGCCGTCCGCGGACGTGGGCGCCTCGCCGACCTGCGCGTTCTCCAGGAGCTGGGTGAGCTGGCGCACACGGAGCTCCTGCTTGCCCTGCTCCTCCTTGGCGGCGTGGTACCCGCCGTTCTCGCGCAGGTCGCCCTCCTCGCGCGCGGCCGCGATCTTGGCGGCGATCTCCGTGCGCGCAGGACCAGTAAGGTGCGCAAGCTCGTCCTTGAGCTTGTTGTACGCCTCCTGGGTCAGCCAGGTGACGTTCTCCCTGGTCTCGGTCACAGGTGCTCCTCGTCGGTACTGGGAATACAAAACATCGCCCTACCCAGAAGACTGTTCCCTCACGGAAGGGCGAAACCACGAGCCTAACAATTCAGTGCCCGAAGGGGGAGGACACACACCTTCGCAATCACTCGCGCACCGTCGGGACGCCGGGTCCGCCCTCGCCTCGGGGCGGGTGCGCGGCTCAGTCGGCGTGGCAGCCCAGCAGCTCCGCGGTGGTGCCCCGGGACGTGGTGCGCAGCGTGACGACCTTGTCGATCCGGGTGTCCGACCCCGAGAAGCGGAAGTCCGCCCGGCCCACCTCGGAGCCGTCCGCGGCCTGCGAGCGGATCGTGCAGTAGCCCGCGGTACCGGCGTCCTTGTGGACCTCCAGGTGCACCCGCACCGCCTCGTCCGTGGTACGGAAAGTGATCACCTGGGCGCTGATCGCGGTGCCGGCGACGTAGTGGTAGCCGAACCAGCCGACCACCACCAGCAGTGCCGCTCCCAGCACCGAGCCGACGACCTTCAGGGTGCGGTCGGAGCGCGCGTCCGAGGTGCGGCCGTAGCGGCCCTCGGGTGCACGCGTGCTCACCGTACTCATGATCGTCCTCTCGGCGGGCGCTCGGCCGGGGCGGGCGGCAGTCCGGAAAACCGCGCCCGTTGCGGACACCCGGAATTTTTGGTCGCCCGGTTCGGTCACTATAGAAGCCGCCGAACGCCTCCGTTCACCGGGGCGCCGACTGACCGAGGATTGAGTCTTGACTGACCAGTTGCGACTGATGGCCGTGCACGCCCACCCCGACGACGAGTCGAGCAAGGGCGCGGCCACCATGGCGAAGTACGTGTCCGAGGGGGTGGACGTGCTGGTGGTGACCTGCACGGGCGGGGAGCGCGGCTCCATCCTCAACCCCAAACTCCAGGGCGACCCCTACATCGAGGAGAACATCCACGAGGTACGCAGGAAGGAGATGGACGAGGCCCGGGAGATCCTCGGCGTGAGCCAGGAGTGGCTCGGCTTCGTCGACTCCGGGCTGCCCGAGGGCGACCCGCTGCCCCCGCTTCCGGCGGGCTGCTTCGCCCTCGAGGACGTCGACAAGGCGGCCGGGGAGCTGGTGCGCCAGATCCGCTCCTTCCGGCCGCAGGTGATCACCACCTATGACGAGAACGGCGGCTACCCGCACCCCGACCACATCATGACCCACAAGATCAGCATGGTGGCGTTCGAAGGCGCGCAGGACACCGTGAAGTACCCGGAGGACGTGTACGGGCCCGCGCACCGGCCGCTCAAGCTCTACTACAACCAGGGCTTCAACCGGCCCCGCACCGAGGCGCTGCACCAGGCGATGCTCGACCGCGGCCTGGAATCGCCCTACGGCGAGTGGCTCAAGCGCTGGGACAAGGCCGACCGCGCAGAGCGCACGCTGACCACGCACGTGCCGTGTGCCGACTTCTTCGAGACCCGCGACAAGGCGCTGATCGCCCACGCCACCCAGATCGACCCGGACGGCGGCTGGTTCCGGGTGCCGATGGACCTCCAGCGGGAGGTCTGGCCGACCGAGGAGTACGAGCTGGCGAAGTCGCACGTGGACACCTCCCTCCCCGAGAGCGACCTCTTCGCGGGCATCCGCGACAATGCCTGACATGAGCGCAAGCGTGAGCCCGGCAGTGACGCACCTCGTCCCCCTCGCCCAGGAATTCGACAAGAACAAGGTCACCCCCGGTGTCCTCGGCTTCATCGTCTTCGCGGCGATGGCCCTGGCGGTGTGGGCCCTGATGAAGTCGATGAACCGGCACATGGGCAGGGTCGACTTCAAGGAGCGGTCCGAGCGCGACGCGGACACGGCCGACGCCGCGTCCGACGCGGACACGGCCGACGCGGACACCGCGTCCGCCCGGTCCGCGGATCCGGCGCAGCCCGGGCCGCGCCGGAAGGGCTGACGCCGCAGGCTCACCGCGCACACGGTCACCGCCACCGTCCATCGGCGGACGGTGACGGTGTGCGGCGCGATGGCGTGGCGGACCCCTCCCCGGGCGGTCGCCGCCGAAACCGGCACGCGCCGGTGTCGCCCCGGGCCGTCGTGACGCCCCGAGCCGTTCGTGCCACCGACCTGTCCGGAGCCCCCGGGCCGCCGCGATGCCCGAGCCTTCCCGGGCCGGCACCGCGCCGACGCCTCCCCGTACGGCCACCGTCCGCGCCCCGAAGCGCGGCGGCGGCCGGAAGCGCGGCGGCGCCCCGAAGCGAGGCGTCGGCCTCCGACGACCGGGGTGACCGGGTCGGCGGCGACGTCAGCTGCCGTGGGCGGCGGGCAGCGTCACCCCCATCACCTCCCGGGCCTGCCGATCCGGCACCATCCGCAACCGCCAGGCCTGCCAGCCGTCCTCCAGGCGCACCCCGCGTTCCAGCAGCAGCCGGTAGGCCTCCAGGTAGTCCTCCAGCTTCTCGTCCCGCGCCGGATGGACCGCGCCGGCCAGCCGGGCCAGTTCCTCCTGCGCCACCGCCGTGCCGATCTCCACCCCGCCCGGGGCGGCGTACGGCAGCAGGGTGCAGCGCAGGAAGCGGGCCCAGTCCTCGCCCCGGCGGTCCCCGTAGGAGGTGAACAGCGCGGTCGCCTCCTCGCACAGCGTCAGCGCCTGCGCGGCACGGGTGTTCCCCGCCTCCACCACGGCCAGCTCCAGGCAGGTCCACGCCTCCCCGTGGCAGCCGCCGATGCGCTGGAAGTCCGCCCGGGCGTCCACCAGCAGCTGGCGGGCGAAGCCGGAGTTGCGCAGCGAGCCGGTCCGGGCCGCACGCTGGTCGCGGGTGACGCGGGCCGAGTGGTGCCGGGCGCACGCCAGACCGTAGACGTCACGCATCCGGGAGAACATCGTGCGGGAGCGTTCCAGCTCGCGCACCGCCCGGTCCAGGTCGCCGGTCTCCTCCAGGGCCTGGCCCAGGTAGTACAGGGTCCACGCCTCGCCGCGCGCGTCCTCGTTCTCGCGGTGCCGGCCGGCCGCCTGCCGCAGTGCGTCCACCGCCTGCCCGGCGTCCCCCGCGACGAGCCGGGCACGGGCCAGCTGGGTCATCGCCCACGCGGTCCCGCGCGCGTCGCGGGTCCGGCCGTACAGGTCGAGCGCCCGGCGCAGGTCGGTCTCCGCGCCCGAGGCGTCGCCCCGCCGCAGCCCGAGCTGGCCGAGCTGGAAGTGCGCCCACGCCTCGCCGTGCACTGAGCCGCCCTCCCGGTGCCGGCGCAGGGAGTCGTGCAGCAGCTCCAGCGCCTCGGCCAGCCGGCCCCGGTCGCGTTCCACGGCGGCCAGCGCGTGCATCGTCCACGCGCGGTCCGTGGCCAGCTCCGGCACCTGCTGCAGGGCCAGGGCCTCCCGCAGCCGGGCCGCGGCCGCGGAGAGATCGCCCTGGTGGTGCAGGGTGATGCCGAGCGAGCACAGGGCCCGCGCGGCGCCCGCCTCGTGCTGTGCGTCCCGGTACAGGTCGACCACCGAGGCCAGTGTCGCCCGCGCCTTGTCCAGCTCGCCGAGCTGGCGCGCCGCGATACCGGTGCGCCACTGCACGGAGCGGATCAGCAGGCCCTGGTCCACCGCCTGCGCCAGCTCGCTGATCTCGCCGAGCCGGTACAGGTCGCCGCGCAGCAGGCAGTAGTCGCACAGCGCGCCCAGCAGGCTCAGCACCGCCGCCTGATCCACGCCCTCCGCGTGCCGCAGCGTCGCCGTGATGAAGCTCGACTCGTCGTCCAGCCAGCGCAGCGCCTCGTCGAGCGAGGTGAAACCGTGCGGGCTGAACCGGTCCGAACGGGTCGACATGTTGCCGTCGACCAGGCGCAGCACCGAGTCGGCCAGCTCGGCGTAGCTGACGATCAGCCGCTCCTGGGCCGCGGTGCGCTCCGCGGGGTCCTCCTCCTCGGACAGCCGGGCCTGCGCGAAGGCGCGCACCAGGTCGTGCAGCCGGTAGCGGCTGCCGCGCACATGGTCGACGAGGCCCGCCGCGTGCAGCGCGGTCAGGTGCCCGGCCGCCTCCGCCCGGTCGGTGCCCAGCAGCGCGGCGGCCGCAGCGGCGCCCAGCGAGGAACGCCCGGCCAGCGCCAGCCGCCGCAGCAGCCGCCGGGTCGTCTCCGGCTGGTCGGTGTAGCGCAGCCAGAGCGCCCGGTCGACCGGCTGCACCGGGCCGTAACCGCCGAGATCGTCGGCCAGCTCCCGTGCGGAGCGCGGGCCGAGCGCGGAGCCGACCACCCGCAGCGCCAGCGGCAGCGCCCCGCACAGCTCGCGGATCCGGTCCGCCGCCTCGGCGTCGCGGGGCTCCTCCTCGTCCTGCGCGGCCGCGTGCAGCAGTTCCCCGGAGCCCGCCGCGTCCAGCGCGCCCACGGGCAGCCGGTGCACCCAGGCGGGCAGGTCGGCGGGCAGGTCGAGCGGCTCGCGGGCGGTGACCAGGACCAGGCTGTCGGACCGCTCCGGGACGAGCGCCCGCACCTGCTCGGCGTCGCCCGCGTCGTCCAGCACCACGGTGACGGGCAGCCCGGTCAGATGCTGGTGGTACAGCTCCCCGAGACGCTTGACCTGCTGGTCGGGGGAGGAGCGCTCGCGGAACAGGAGCTGTTCGCGCGGCGCGCCGAGCCGGTTCAGCAGGTGCAGCAGCGCGTCCCGGGTGGGCAGCGGGGGCGTGCCGGGGGTGTCCCCGCGCAGGTCGACCACGCACGCCCCGCGGAACTGGTCCCGCAGATCCCGGGCCGCCCGCACCGCGAGCGTGGTCCGCCCGCTGCCGGGGGGCCCGTGCAGCACCACCACCGTCGGCCTGGTCCGGGTGCTCGCGCGGGCCGCCTGCACCCACTGCCGGATCCGCGCGAGTTCCTGCGCCCGCCCCGCGAACGGCCCGTCCGGCTCGGGCAGATGGCCGAACGACCGCTCCAGCACCGTCCGCCCGCGGGCCGCCGCGCTCTTGTCCGCGCCGCGCAACCGCGGCCCCGCCGCCCTGCCGGCCGGTCCCGTCGACGCCGCGAGCACCCGCTGGTGGTCGAGGAACGGCCGGATGCCGCGCACCTCCAACGCGGTCAGCCACTGCAACCGAAGCTGCTCCGGCCCGCCCGGCTGGCCGGCGGCACCCGCGCGGTGGTGGGCGGCAGGCAGGTGCGCCCCCGCCACCTTCACCACCGTCGCCGCCGCGCCCGCCGCGCCGGCGGTGACCCCGGCGCCCAGCGCGGTGCCGCCGCCCGTGCCGAACGCCAGGTCGGCCGTGGCGGCCGCGGCCGCGGCGACGGCGGCGACGAGCAGGGACGTCCCGCCGCCCGCCCGCGCGTACCGCTGTCCGAAAGTCAACTGCCCGGCGCCGGCCTGCTCCAGGGCCTGCCGGTACGCCTCGTACTCCTCCGCGGCGGTCCCCGCGATGGCGTCCAGTTCGCCGCGCGCCCGGGCCGACAGCACCCGGCCGTCGATCCGTCCGCCGGACCGGCGCACCTCCTCCTCCACCGCCCGGGCCAGCAGCCCCTCCGCCTCAGCCCGGTGACTGTCCCGCATGCCAAGTCCCCCTCCGGCAGCCTCAGTACGTACCCGGTCAAGTGTGGGGCTGATGTGGCGTCGGCGGGAGAGGGCCGGACCGGAGCCGGGGCGCGGCGGGGAAACGCCGGGGCGGTTCCCTCCGTGTCCGAGGGCCGCGCGGGGAGGGCGCCGGCCCCGCCGGGCCCGGGTGGTGGGCCGGTGCGCCGCCGGGGACCCCGTACCGGCCGCCGCCGGCGACGGGCGGGACCTCCGGACCGGGCGGGCGCGCACCTCGTCCGCCGCCCGCCGCGCCCGTCGGCGTACTGCTGAGACCGTGACCATTGCGGGCCTCGTGGGCGACAGAGCAGAATGCCCATGCACCGCGAAAAAATCCGTGAACCGGGCGTCGCAGCAGACCTCGCCCGGCGTCTCACGGACCCTGCCGGCCGGCCTTCGGGAACGGGCAGGTGCCACCTGCGTCATCTGCACCGGTATCTCGTACGACCTCCTCGGCCGCGTCGACATCACGGATCACCACTCCAGGCTCCCCGCGCGAAACGACACTTCACACGAAGGATCCCACCGTGACGAGATAGGAAATACCGCACTGCGCAACGGCCGGCAGGGTCATCCCGGGGGAACCTCAAGTCTCGTCCCCCGGTCTCGTCGACGGCGGACGATGGCGGCGCCGGACGGAATGTGACGCGCGGAGACCGCACGCTTCCAGCCGATCCGGCATCGACATCGGGCGGCAGAACGAATGATTCCGCTCATCGGGCCACGTGATTCACGCACTGACAGCCGCATATGTCCCTTGGAGGGTGACTGGGCCGATTCGGGCACGATTTCGCATGAAGTTCGTGGGCACCACCTGATGATCTGTGTGCTTCTTGTGTCACCTCGCGAGACCGCGGTGGCCGCCGGGGTCGCCGTGTCGGTCTTCCCGCGCCGGATGCCCCCGTCTCTTCTGCCGGGGAGCGGGGTAGTCGTCCTGTCGCGGTTCGGATGGTTTGGGGGATGGTATGGGACTGGAAGTAGGTGCCGTCGCGGAGCGTCGCGGAGAGCACGTGGGCACGGCGGGGAGTCAGGCACAGGGCCTGCTCGCCCCGCCTCCCCTCGGCCTCCTGCCGCTCGCGGCAGGCCCTGGATGCCGGATCGGACGTCGAGGCGGACGCGGCGAGGAGGAACGTCCGTCGGAGGTGTTCGCCGCCTCGGCGGGAGGGGCTGCCGCCGAGGATCGGGAACCCGGACACGCGGGTGGCGGGAGCCGGCCCCGAGCAGTGGGCGAGAGGGCCTGCGGTGGGGAAGAGGGCCTTGACCAGCCGCTCGACCAGCCGCTCGGCCAGCCGCTCGACCAGCCGCTCGGCCGCCCTGCGCGCCGTCGGCCTCAGCAGTGCGACCAGGCGTCGTCGGCCGACCACCGACGTCCGAGGTCCGTCACCGCTGCGGGGGAACGGCGGAGGGCACGGCCCGCGTTCTGCGAGCCGGCTGCATGACCTCGCGGGAAGGAGGTCTGCGCTTCCAGGTGCTGGGGTCGGTCGCGGTGCGCTGCGGGGACTCACCCGCCCGTCTGCCCGGCACCGTGGCACGCCGGGTGCTCACCGTGCTGATGCTGTCCCCCGGCGAAGTGCTCAGCACCCCCCGCCTCGCCAAGGCGGTCTGGGGATCGTGCTGCCCGGCGACCGCCTCCAACCAGGTGCGCAAGGCGGTCGCCCAACTCCGCCAGTCGATACCGGGGGCGGGTGCGCACCTGCTCACCGACGGCCCGAACTACCGGCTGAACGTCGGCGCCGCCGAGTCCGACCTGGTGGAGTTCAACCAACGCCGCCTGCAGGTCCGCAAACTGGCGGCGGGCGGAGCGGGCGAGGCCCAGCTCATCCAGGAACTGCAGACGGCCCTGTCCCTGTTCCGCGGTCAGGTCGCGGCCGACATCGTCGACGGCGACGAGCTGGAGAACGGCCTGATCCGCGCGGCCGCACGGGTGGTGGAGGAGCGGCGGCTCGCGGTCCAGAAGGAACTGATCTCGCTGCGGCTGCGCTCGTCGCCACCGTCGCAGGTGATAGAGGACCTCCGGTACCTCGTGGCGCAGCACCCGCTCGCGGAGGACCTGCGCGCACAGCTCATGCTCGCGCTGTCCCTCTCGGGCAGGCAGGCCGACGCGCTCGCCGAGTACGCCGAGATACGCACCCTGCTCCGCGACGAACTGGGCATCGATCCCGATCACTCGCTGGCCCAGGTGCACGAAGCGGTGCTGTGCGGTGACGCGCTCGCCTACCTGCGGGCCGGAGCCCCGCCCCGGGACTACGAACAGCCGGTTTCCGCCGAGCTCGACGTGGGCAGACAGCACGCGGCACCACGGGTCCGGAAGGCACGTGTCCCGGCCACCTGCACCCTGCCCCACGTTCCGACCGACTTCGTCGGCCGCCGGGAGGAGGTGGACAACCTGCTGCGGACCGCCAGGGCGGGCTCCCGGGACCAGGGGCCGCTGCTGATCTGCGTCGACGGCATGGGCGGCATCGGTAAGACGGCTCTCGCCCTGCACGCGGCCCACCGACTGGCCCAGGACTGCCCGGACGGCCAGTTCTACGTCGACCTGCACGGGTTCAGCCCGTGCGAGCGGCCCCGCGAACCCGCCGAGGTGCTTCAGGTGCTGCTGGGCTCACTGGGGATCGAGGCGAAGAGCATCCCGGCGGACCTGGACAGCCAGGTGGCCATGTGGCGCGCCCGGCTGGCCGATTCCAAGGTGCTGCTGCTGCTCGACAACGCCGCGAGCGAGGCGCAGATCGTGCCGCTGCTGCCGCCGGGCAACGGTTCCCTCACCCTGATCACCAGCCGCCGTCGCCTCTACGGCCTCGACGGCACCGAGCCCTGCCCGATCTCCCGGATGAGCGCGGGCGACTCCCGAGAACTCGTCGGGCGGTTACTCGGGGGCGAACCGGAGCCCGAGGCGACGGAACTGCTCGTCGCGTACTGCGGGGGACTCCCGCTGGCACTGCGCCTGGCCGCCGCCAAACTGCGCAGCCGCCCCACCTGGACACTGCCCCATCTGGTGGAGCGCCTGGGCGACATGCGCCGCCGTGCCGCCGAACTCCAGGTGGGCGACCGGAGCGTCCGGTCGGTGCTCCAGCTCTCCTTCGACGCGCTGACCGAGGCGCAGCGCCACGCCCTGTGCGTGCTGGCCCTGATGCCCGACGCGAGCATGGACGTGTACGAGGCGGCCGCCCTGCTCGGCACCGGCCCGACCGAGGCCGAGCTGCTGCTGGAGGGTCTGCTCGACGTGAACCTCCTCGAACAGCCCCGCATCGGCCGCTACGCCCTGCACGGGCTCGTGGCCGGTGTCACGACCGGCACGGGGGAGTTCGAGCAGCTCCTGCGCGGCGGCGGGCGGCGCTCCGCGCTCCGCCGGCTGCTCGCCCACCACCTGGCGGTCACCTCCCGAAGCTGCCTCCTGCTCGGGCGGCCGGACGCCGGGTCCGGTGCCGGACCCGGCGCGGTCCCCCACCTCCCCGAGATCAACAGCCGCAAGGAGGCGATGGAGATCTGCGAGCGGGAACTGCCCGCGATGGTGGAGATGCTGTGCGCTTCCGGACGCGAGGGGTTCTTCGGCCCGGCCGCGCAGCTCGCGCGCAACCTGCGGTTCGTCCTGTCGCCGGACGGCGGCAGCGGCGGCGAGGAGGAGAGGAGAGGCGGGGAGTACGACGGCGGGGCCACCGGCTCAGGGGAGGTCGAGGCGTACCGCACGGCGCTGCTCGGTCTGGCGGCCGCCTGCCGGAGGGTCAGCCTGCTGGAGCAGAGCGCGACGCTGACCGCCACGGCGACGGGCTCCGCCGGGGCCCGGGGCGTCCGCTCCGGGGATCGCGTGCCGTAGCCGGGGGCCGTCCGGCCCGCGCGGGTGCGGTACGACGCCCACCGGACCCGCGCGGGTGCGGTACGACGCCCACCGGACCCGCGCGGGTGCGGTACGACGCCCACCGGACCCGCGCGGGCGATCCTCCGGGCCGGTCCCACGCGGGCATGGTGATGCCGGAGGAGCGGTGGTGCGGTCGTGGGCGGCAGGGCACGGGAGCGGCCGGGACCGGGGCGCCGAAGCACCCCGCGGTCGCGGGACGGGCGGGAGTCAGGGTGCGGACGTCACCCGCGGCCGCTCGGCGGGCTCGAACCTCACCGGAATGCTCCGGTAGGCCCGGAAGGTGACGCTGGGCCGCCGCTCCACGGAGCCCGCCGCGGTCGGCGTGGCCGGCGCGTGCGCCAGCCACCGCAACACGGCCCGGCCCTCCACCTGGGCAAGTGCCGCGCCCAGGCAGTGGTGCACACCGCCACCGAAACTCACGTGCGGATTGGGGTCGCGGGTGATGTCGAGCCGCCCGGGGTCGGCGAACCGGGCCGGGTCATGGTTGGCGGACCCCAGCAGCAGCACCAGGATGCGGCCCGCCCGCACGGTGCGGCCGTCGATCTCCACCGCCTCCTTCACATAGCGCGCGGTGGCCTGGATCGGCGCGTCGTAGCGCAGGAACTCCTCCACGGCCGGGACCACCAGCTCCGGCCGGTCCCGCAACAGGGCCAACTGCTGCGGGTGCTGCAGCAGGGCGGAGTAGATCGTGGAGATCAGGTTGGTGGTCGTCTCGAAGCCCGCGAAGAACAGGAACACCACGTTGTCGACCAGCGTCTCCCGGTCGAAACCGGGATGCTCGCGCCGGGCGGCCAGCAGATTGCTGATCAGGTCGTCGGCGGGCCGCTTCGCCCGCTCGTCGACCAGCGCCGAGACGTAGTCGCGCAGCCAGGTCACCGCGTCGTGCGCCGCCGCCCGCTCCGCCACGGGCACGTACAGGGCGAACGCCTTGGCCAGCTCCACCGCGTGCGGCCGCACCGCGTCCCGGTCCACGTCCGGAATGCCGATCAGCTCGCAGACCACGGTGACCGGCAACGGGAAGGCCAGGTCGCCGACCACGTCCAGCACCCCGCCCCGGCCCGCCCGGTCCCGGGCCTCGGCCATCAGCCGGTCCACCTGGGCGGCGACGTAGTCCTCCAGCCTGCGCATCAGCCCCGGGCTGAACGAACGCTGCATGATGCCCCGCAGGAAGGTGTGCGCGGGCGCGTCCTGGTCCAGCACGATCCGCTTCAGGAACTCGTTCGCGGGCCCCGCCCCGGTGGAGAACTCGTGGTACTCCGGCGGGTACTCGTGCCCGAGCCGACGGTCCTTGAGCAGCCGGCTGACGTCCTGGTGGTGCGACACCACCCACTGGCCGGCCGCACCGCGGGCCAGTCGGCCGGCCGCGCGGAGACCGGCGTACACCCGGTAGGGGTCCGCGACCACGGCGGGATCGCGGGAGTCGAACCTGACGGGCAGTTCTCGCATGCGGCCGGCACCTCCTGTGGCTTGCGGGTGGTGTCCGGTGAGCCTGACAGCCCGCGGGCGGGTGCGGGGGAACCTGTCGCCAGTCCTTCACCGCCGTCCGGCGCGCCGCGCCGGGCTCGCAGACTGGGCGGTCCAGGCAACCACCGGACCCGAGCCGCGCACCCGAGGGTGCCGGGAGGTGACGCAGCGTTGGACACCGTGCTGAACATGCCGCGCTTCCTGCTGGACGACGCGCGCGCCGTGCGCGACCCCTACCCGGTCTACCGCCGCCTGCGCGCGTACGGCCCGGTCTGCCGGGGCGGCCCGGGACAGTGGGTCTTCCCGCGGCACGAGGAGGTCTCCGCGTTGCTCCGCGATCCCCGGCTCGGCCGGGAGTTCCCCGAGGAGTACCAGGCGGTGTCGGTGGGTGCGGGACCGGCCAACGACTACCTGCGGCGCATCGTCGTCGACCGGGACCCGCCCGGCCACACCCGGCTGCGCCGGCTGCTCGTCAAGTCGCTCAGTCCGGCGATGGTGCGCGGGCTGCGCGAGCCCGTCGCCCGGCTCGTCGACGGCCTGCTGGACCGGTTCGCCGACGAGCGCCGCTTCGACCTCGTCGCCGACCTGGCCGTGCCCGTACCGATGACGGTGATGAGCGAGCTGCTGGACGTCCCCCGCCCCGACCGGGCCGACATCGCCCGCCTCTCCACCTCGCTCGCCCAGGCCTTCGCGGTCTTCATCCGGCCGGAGAAGCAGCGCGAGGCGCACGCGGCCGTGGTCGAGCTGCGCGACTACATGGCCCAGCTGGTCCGCGAGCGCAGGCGCCACCCCGGAGAGGACCTGCTGTCGCGGATGCTCGCCGCGGTCAAGGACGGCGAGGAGCCGCTGACCGACGAGGAGATCATCGACAACGCGCTGTTCGTCTACTACGCGGGCTTCGAGACGACCACCAACGCCATCGCCACCGGCGGCGACCTCTTCGTGCGGCAGCCGCACACGCAGCGGCGGCTGCGGGAGGACCCGGGCATCGTCGGCAGCGCGCTGGAGGAGTTCATGCGCTACGACGCGCCCATCCACGCCACCACCCGGATGGCGCTGGAGCCGATCGAGATCGCGGGAGTGACGGTCCGCAAAGGACGCGTGGTGGTGCTGCTGCTCGCGTCCGCCAACCACGACGAGCGGGTGTTCCACGACCCGCACCGGGCCGACCTGACGAGGTCGCCCAACCCGCACCTGAGCTTCGGCGGGGGAGTGCACCACTGCCTCGGCGCGGCGCTGGCCAGGGTGGAAGGGGCGGTGGTGTTCGAGCGGTTGGTCGCCCGGTTCGCGGACATCGAGTCGGCGGGCGAGGGCGAGTGGGAGCCCAGCGCGGGCGGCTTCCGCTTCCCCTACTGGGCCCACCGCAGCGTGCCGGTGGCGGTGCGGCCCGCCTGAGCCCGGCGCGGCAGGGAGCCCTCCGGTGCGGTGATCGCGGTCACCACGAGGCCCGCACCGGCCGCCCACCGTCCGCGCAGGGCCGGAAAGCCGGTGGCGACCGGGTCGAAACCGGCGTCCGCCCGGCGGGCCCGGCGCACCCCGCCCGCGACCGGCCGCACCGCGAACGTGCCCTGACCGGGGCCGGGTTGGAGGACGACCTCGGCGTCGTCGAAGCCCAGCCAGCATCCCATCGCGGGATACCAGATCTTGTAGTACGCCTCCTTGGCGCTGAAGAGGACCCGGCACCACGGGACGTGGGGCCGGCCCGCGGCCAGTTCGGCGAGGTGGGCCCGCTCGGCCGCCGAGGTAACCCGCGCCAGCACCCGGGAGGGCAGCGGCGCGCACGGCTCGGCGTCGATGCCCATTCCGTCGGCGTCCCGGGACCGTGCCACCGCCGCCGCCCGGTAGCCCCGGCAGTGCGTCAGGGAGCCGACCGTGCCGGCCGGCCACCGGGGTGCCCCGTCGGCGCCGCGCACCAGTGCGGCGGGCGGGACGCCCAGTTCGGCCAGGCAGGCGCGCGCCACCCGCCGGACGGTGGCGTACTCCGCGCGGCGCGCGGGCAGCACGTCGGCCACCTGCCGCCGTTCCGCCTCGAAGAGCGCGGGGCCGGTCAGCTCACAGGTGCTCTCCAGGGCCGCCGCACACGCGGGCAGCAGGGTCCGGATCACACCGGGGACGGCAGTCGTACCGGCGGCGCCGGAGGCACCCGTCGCACCGGCCGTACCGGAGTGCTCCGCCCCGTCGGCCGCGCCGGAGAACACCGTCCCGCGGGTCAACCGGATGCCGCCGTCGCCCGCAGCGCCACCTTGTCGATCTTGCCGACCGGGGTGCGCGGCAGCACCGGCACCTCGCGCACCTCGTCGGGCAGCTTGAACGCGGCCAGCCCCCTGCCCGCCAGGTACCGCTTGATCTCCCTCAGCGAGGGCGCCTGCCCCGGCCCCCCGCTCGGGACCACGAACGCGAGGACCGCCTCACCGAGTTCGGTGTCCGGCCGGGCCACCACCGCGGCGTCGTCGATGGCCTCGTGGCCGCGCAGGTGCCCCTCGACCTCGTCGGCCGACACCTTCTCGCCGCCCCGGTTGATCACGTCCTTGGCACGGCCGACGACCACCAGGTTGCCCTCGGAGGTGAGCCTGGCCAGGTCGCCGGTGCGGAAGAAGCCGTCGGGGGTGAACGAGGTGCGGTTCGCCTCCGGCGCGTTCCAGTAGCCGTTGATCGTGTACGGGCCGCGGGTGACCAGCTCGCCCACAGCACCCGTCGGAACCTCTCGCAGCTCCTCGTCCACGAGGCGGAGTTCGTCGAACTCGGAGAGGGGGCGGCCCTCGGTTCCGTGCACCACCTCCTCCGGGTCGTCCAGGCGTGTGTACGTGAGCAGGCCCTCGCCGATGCCGAACCAGTTCGTGATGCGGCAGCCGAGCGCGGACTGCGTGCGCCCGGCGGCCTGCTCGTCGAACTTGGAACTGCCCACCTGGAGGAGGACCCCCTTCATGTCCACCGGCCGCTTCGCGGCGACCTTGCACCACAGCGCCGCGAGGGCCGGCACCACGGTGGTATGGGTGACGCCCTCCCGCTCGATCAGCGGGAACACCTCGTCGGGGGAGGGACTCGCGGCCAGTACCGCCTTGCCGCCCACCAGCAGCGCGCCGAGCACTCCCGGGCACCCCAGGGCGGCGTTGTGCGCCGCCGGGTTCGCCGCCAGGTACACGCTCTCCGCGTCGAACTCCAGGGCCCGTGCGCAGGCGGCGATGTTGTAGAGGTAGTCGTCGTGCGTCCGGGGTATCAGCTTGGGCTTGCCGGTGCTGCCGCCGCTGAGCAGCAGGAACGCCACACCCGAGGGGTCGACCTCGGGCAGCGGCCCGCCGTCGGCGCCCTGGGCGCGGACCCGGGACAACGGAGTGAGGTCCTCGCTGTCGCCCGCCACGATCACCGTACGGACGCCCGGGAGCGACGCGGCGTGCCGGGCGAGGGTGCGGTAGTCGAAGCCCTGGAAACGGCCGGTGGTGATGTAACCGACCGCCCCGGAGGCCTCGATCAGGTGCCGCACCTCGCTCTCCCGGTGTCCCGGCAGAGCGAACACCGGGATGACGCCGGCCCGGAACAGTCCCACCGTGACGGTGAGGAACTCGACGACGTTCGGTAGCTGGACCATGACCCGGTCTCCGGGGTTCACGCCCCGGGCGAGCAGACCGCGCGCGATGTCGTCGGCCTCGGCGCGCACCTCGCCGTGCGTGACGCGTCGCCGGCGGTCCACGGCCGCGGTGCGGTCGGGGAAGGCCAGCGCGGCCTTCGTCAGCGCGTCGCCCAGCGGCACCCCCCGCCAGATCCCGGCGGCCCGGTAGCGGGCGGCGGCCTCGTCGCTCCACGGCGTGAACTCATCCATGACAGCCAGTGTTCCGGCCCGCCGGGCCGCGCCGACCGGGACGAACAGAGCCGTGAAAGAGACGAAGGACGCCACCGCGATCGCTCCTATCGTCACCAGCGTCGCCGACGACACCCCGGCCCCCGGGACACCGCCTAGGAGTGATGGATGAGCCGTCCCCGTACGCTGAACTGGCTCGACGCGCCTCGCGACGACACCGGTGTGGAGATGTTCGACGAGGACTCCCACACCTACCGGCCCTACACCGAACTGGCCGACGCGGCGCTCCGGATCGCGGGCGGGCTGATCGCGCGGGGCGTGCCTCGCGGGGCGGTCGTGCCGCTGCTGTGCTCGACGGGACCCGACCTCGTCTCCGCCTTCTACGGGGTGCAGGCCGCCGGATGCGCGGTGAGCGTGCTGGCGCCCCCCACCCGGATGTCGGGCGAGGCCGCCCGCGCCCACGCCCGCGCCGTCGTCGCCGCCGTGGACGCCGGCACCGTGCTGGTCGACGCCGCCCACCACGACCACGCCGTGGACGTCCTCGCCGAGGCCGGCCGGCGTACCCGCATCCTGCTCCTGGAGGAGCTCGCCGCGGGCGACGCAGGCCGGCGGGACCCCGCCGAACAGGCCCTCGTCCAGTTCACCTCGGGCAGCTCGGGCCGCCCGCGCGGAGTGCGGATCAGCCACGCCGCACTCGACGCCAACACCGCAGCGATCCGCGGCTGGGAGCGTGCCGGGCGCGACGACTCCTGGTGCTCCTGGCTGCCGATGCACCACGACATGGGGCTCATCGGCTGCCTGGTGGTGCCCGTCTCCGGCAACAACGGGCTGGCGGTGTGCAGGCCCGAGACCTTCCTGCGCCGGCCGCTGTCGTACCTCACCCGCTTCGACGCCAACCGGGTCGAGCGGCCCGCCACGATCACCGCCACTCCGGCGTTCGGCCTGCAACGCATCGTGGACAAGGTCGGCCACGCCGACCTGGAGGGCGCCGACCTGTCCCGCACCCGGGCGGTGATCGTCGGTGCCGAACGCATCGACCCCGAACTGGTGACCCGCTTCACGGAGCTGATGCGCCCGCACGGCCTGTCCCCGCACACCCTCACCCCCGCCTACGGGCTGGCCGAGAGCACCCTCGCCGTCACCGGAGTGCCCGTCGAGGAGGTCCCGCGCGCCGCCCTCGTGCACCGGGACGAGCTGGCGGTCGGAGCGGAGGTGAGCCTCGCGGACGGGCGCACGGACCGGGCGACGGTCCAGGTGATGAGCTGCGGCCGTGCACTGGACGGCCTGACAGTACAGGTCGTCGGCGAGGACGGAGAGCCGCTGCCCGAGGGCCACGTCGGCGAACTGGCCGTCTCCGGCTCCTCGTTGGCCGACGGCTACCTCGCGGACGGCCCCGCGGAGAGCACCTCCTTCGTGGACGGGCGGCTCCTCACCCGCGACGTCGCCTTCCGACTGGCCGACGAGTTCTACGTACTGGGCAGGCTCGGCGACAGCGTCAAGGTCCACGCCCGCTCGCTCTTCGCCGAGGACGTCGAGCTGACGCTCGGCCGGGCCGGACTCAACCTGAGCCGGGTCTGCGTCGTGCTCGGCGAGGCGGACGGACGCCCGCACGCCGTGGCCGTGCTGGAGGGGCTCGACACACGGGCCGTCGAGGTGGCGGAAGACGTGCTCGCCGCGGCCTGCCCCGGCATCCGCCGGCACGTGGCCCGGGTACCGCGCGGCGCGATCCCCCGTACCAGCAGCGGCAAGAGCCGCCGACGTCAGCTGTGGCAGCGCCTCAGCCAGGAGCACGTCTTCGACGCGGTGCCCGCCGCGACCGACGGCCCCGCCTGACCGGCCCCCGCACACCACCGCCCCACCGGCCCCGGAAGCAGGAGACCACATGTCCTACCCCAGTGAAGAGGTGCGCGAGACCGTGCTCGCGATCATCGAACAGCTCGCCCCCGAGCGGGAGCGGTTCGAGGCGGGAAAAGACCTGCGCCTGGTCGAGGACCTGGGGTTCCACTCCCTGGCCCTGCTGGAGATGGCGTTCGCCATCGAGGACGACTTCGATCTGCCGCCGATCGACGAGCAGACCGGACGTGCCATCCAGACCACCGAACAGGTGGTCGCCTACGTCCTGAGCCAGGTCGAGACCCGGACGCCGTCGTGACCGACGCCACCGGCCCGAACACGACGACGCCATGAAGGAATGAAGGAGTCTCCATGACCGAGGCGATCCTCCTGTCGGATCTCACCAAGCGATTCGGCGAGCAGACCGCACTCGACCGGGTGTCGCTGCGGATACCGGCCGGGACCGTGGTGGGCCTGCTCGGCCCCAACGGAGCGGGCAAGACCACCCTCATCAACTGCCTGACCACGCTGCTCCAGCCGGACGGCGGCACCATCCGCGTCCTGGGCCGCGACCCCGGCGCCGACCCGTCCCTGGTGCGCGCCAACATCGCCGTCACCGGGCAGTTCGCCGCCCTCGACGAACAGATCAGCCCGCGCGAGAACCTGGTGTTCTTCGGCCGGCTCCTGGGCCTCGGCAAGGGCCGAGCCCGGCAGCGGGCGCAGGAGATGCTGGAGCGGTTCGAGCTGGGCGAGGCGGCACACACCCCCGTCGGATACCTCTCCGGAGGCATGCGCCGACGCCTCGACCTCGCGGTGAGCCTGGTGGTCCCGCGGCCGGTGCTGGTGCTGGACGAACCGACCACCGGCCTCGACCCGCGCAGCCGCAAACTCCTGTGGGACATGGTCAGGGCCGAGGCCGCGCGGGGCGTCGCCGTCCTGCTCACCACGCAGTACCTGGAGGAGGCCGACCAGCTCGCCGACCGCATCGTCGTCATCGACAAGGGCCGCGTCCTCGCGGACGGCTCCTCCGACGAGCTCAAGCTCGACGTGGGCGGCCTCATGTGCCGCCTCACCCTGACCGGCGCCGCCGACGCCGAAGCGGCCCGCCGGGCCCTCGGCGACCTCCACGGCGTGACCGCCGAGGGCGACAGGGTCGCCGTGCCCGTGGCGCGTCCCGAGGACGTCGGCGCCATGCTCGGCCGGCTGGACGGCAAGGGGCTGCGGATCGCCGGCATCGAGGTGACCAAGCCGACGCTCGACGAGGTCTTCTTCGCCCTCACCGAGCCGATGGATAAGCCGATGGAGAAGGAGACCACCCGATGAGCGCCACGCCCGGCGTCGCGGCGCCCGGCGCCCCGGTGTCCCCGGGCCTCCCGGCCGGCTGGCAGCACGACTTCCAGGTGCTCTTCGACCGGTTGCGGGTGCGCTCGTTCTCCCGGGGCGGCCTGGTGTCCACCGTGGTGCAGCCGCTGCTCTTCTTCGCCGTCTTCTACTGCACCTTCGCCGGAATGCTGGACGAGCGGGGCATCGCGTTCGGCCGTTTCGTCACCCCCACCGTTCTGGTCCAGGCGCTGATGTTCGTGGCCATCGGCAGCGCCACCGACCTGGCCGCCGACCGCTCCAGCGGCGTCTTCTGCCGCCTGCTCACCAGCCCGGTCGACATGCGCGCGATGAGCCTGGCGCATCTGGCCGTGGTGGCGCTGCAAGGCCTGCTGTCCAGTGTCGCCATCGTGCTCGCCGGACATCTGGCGGGCTTCCGCTTCGACCACGGAGCGCTCGCCGCACTGGGCTTCGTGCTGTTCGCCGCGGCGTTCACCGTGGCCCTGTCGCTGGCCACGGCCACCATCGCGCTGCGCCTGCGCAACCTGGAGGCACTCAGCGCGGTGCTCCACCTGCCGTACTTGCCGCTGCTGGTGCTCTCCACCGGCTTCGTCGAGGCGGACCTCTTCCCCGGCTGGCTCCAGCCGGTCGTCAGGGCCTCCCCGGTGTCCGGAGTGATCGACGCGCTGCGCGCCCTGTCGACCGCCGACCTCACCTGGGGCGCGACGCTGCCCGGCCTCTTCTGGGTGGTGGGCCTCCTCGCCCTCTTCTCCTGGACCACGACCGTCGCCTTCAGGAAGGTGGCCATCCGATGACCGTGCAGTCGCCGGGTGCGGCGGCACCGCCGGTGCGGCCCAGCCCCTCGCCCGACCCGGCCACGCTGGCCGCAGCCTCCGTCGTCATCGCCGGAAGGGTGCTCCGCCAGTTCGTCCGCAACCGGATGATGATCATCGTCACCATCGCTTTTCCGCTGCTCCAGCTCTTCATGCTGCTGGCCGCCTTCAACGTGCTGGTGCGCGACACCCAGGACGTCGACTACGTGCGCCGGCTCGCCCCGCTGATCGTGCTCACCACGGCGTTCTCCTCGGTCCTCACCACGGCGATCGCCCTGTGGAGCGACATCCGCAGCGGGGTGTTCAACCGGCTGCGGGCGATGCCCCTGGACATGCGGGCGTACATCCTCGGACGGATCGGCGGCGACTTCGTACGGATCATGGGGGTGGCCGTCCTCGTCACGCTCGTCGCCCACACGGTCGGCTTCCGGTTCTCCCGGGGACCGCTGGCGGCCCTCGGCTTCTTCGGGATCGTGGCGCTGTTCGGGATGATGTGCAGCGCGCTCGCCGTCGCCGTCGCCCTCGTCGCCCAGCACCCCGGCATCATCGTGCGCTACGTGCAGATGCCCACGCTCGTGCTGACGCTGATGTCCAGCGGATACGTACCCCTGGAGGCGTTCCCGGGCTGGATCCGGCCGGCGGTGAGCGTCAACCCCGTCTCGCTGGCGGACGACGCACTCGTCGGCTTCTCCCACCAGGGCGCGCTGACCGCACCGGTGCTCGGGACCGCCGCCTGGACCGTGGGCGTCACAGCGGTCTGCACGGCCGTCGCCACGCGCCGCTTCGCGATGCTCGTGAAGCGCGGCTGACCGTGGCGGACGTCGTCGTACTGGGCGCAGGGGTGGCCGGTCTCGGGCTCGCGGCCTTCGCCGCCCGCCGCGGACACCGGGTCACGCTCGTCGAACGGGACGGCCCGCCCCCCGAGGGCGGCGCCCACACCGAGGTGGCCGACTGGGAGCGGCGGGGCGTGCCGCACGCCCGCCAGGGGCACGCCCTGCTGGGGCTGGGCATCGGGGTGCTGCGCGCGGAGTGCCCCGACGTGCTGGCCGAGCTGACCGGCCGCGGCGCGGTCGCCGTGCCCCTGGAGACGGGCGGCGACGACCTCGGCCTGCTCAGCCGCCGGCTGGTCTTCGAGGCCGCGCTGCGCCGCCGGGCCGCCGCCGAACCCTCGGTCACGCTGCTGCACGACCGGGTCACCGGCCTGCTGAGCACCCAGGCGCCGCACGGTGTCCCCCGGGTGCGCGGGGTGCGCCTCGCCGAGGGCGGCGACCTGGCCGCCGACGCGGTGCTGGACGCCACCGGCCGCAGGTCCGCGGTGGCCGCCCGGCTCACCGCGATAGGGGGCGCCCCGCCCCGGGAGACGGTCCAGTCGTGCGGGTTCTCCTACATCGCCCAGGAGTTCGCGCTGGGCGCGGGCGGCCGGTTCCCGTCCCTGCGGGCCCCCGTGGTGCACGAACTCGACTTCGCCACCGTGCTGGCCTTCCCCGGCGACAACGGCCGCTTCCACCTGTCGACCACCGTCTCCTCCCACGACCCCGCGCGGACCCGACTGCTGGAACTCCCGGTCTACCTGCGGTTCCTGGCCAGTGTGGCCCCGGTGCGGGACTGGCTGGACGGGGCGACGCCGGTCGGCGGGCCGATGCCGATGGCCGGCCTGGAGAACCGCCGCCGGTCGCTGGTCGCCGACGGAGCACCGCTGGTCACCGGGTACGCGCTGGTGGGCGACGCCTGCGCCCAGACCAACCCCACCTTCGGACGCGGTGTGTCCCTCGCCCTGGCGCACGCCAGGGCGATCGCCGACCGCCTCGACCGCCTCGACCAGGACCCGGCCCACTGGGCCGTGGAGACCCACGAGGCCACCGAGGAATGCCTGGGGCTGTGGTTCGAGCAGCAGGTCGCCACCGACGCCGCCCGGCTCGCGGAACTCGCGGGCGGGGCGCACGACGACTCGCCGACCGCCCGCGTCCTGACCGCCCTCGCCGTCCTGCGCGAGGAGGACGCACACGTGCGCGTCGCCGCCGAGCGCGTCTACCACATGCTGCTCACCCCGGCCGAGCTGATGCGGGACCGCAAGGTGGCCCGCCGGGTCCTCGCGTTCCTGCGCGAGCACCCCGATCTCCGGCGCGACCACGTCGGACCCAGCCGTCAGGACTTCGAGCGCCTGGTCACCGGCTGAGCGCCCACAGAAGGGAACCCCGATGAAAGTCACCCTGCCCACGGACGTCACGCTGAGCTACGACATCTACGGCCCCGAGGACGGCCCCGTGGTCGTGCTCGTACCCGGACAGCACCAGGCATCCCTGTTCGAGACCATGCAGGTGCCGCAGCTGACGAAGGCCGGATACCGCGTCGTCACCTTCGACCTGCGCGGAGTGCACCCCTCGGAGGAGACCCCTCCGCCGTACACGGTGGAACTGCTCGGACGGGACCTGGCCGCCCTCAACGAGGCGCTGGAACTGGGCCCCTGCACCTACATCGGCTACTCGGTGGGCGCGATGATCCTGCTGGAGCTGGCGATGAAGCGCCCCGAGCTGATCGAGCGCGCCGCTCTCATCGGCGTCCCCTGGAAGCCGGGCAAGCTCCAGCAGGCCATCCAGGCCGAGGCGGTGGAACGGCTGAAGAACGGCCACAAGGTGCCGGCGCTGCTGGAGGGGGCCTTCCGGGCGATGTACCTGTTCGGGCCGCGGGCGCTCAACCGCGACCAGTTCATCGCGCCCTACCTGGACGGGCTGGCGGGCCTCGCGGAGTCGGGCGGGCACGGCGCCATCGGGCACGCCGAGGCGAGCACCGCCTTCAGGCCCGGGGACGAGGAAGTGGCCGCGGTGCGGGTGCCGTTGCTCGTGGTGGGCATGGAGCACGACATCGTCGCGCCCCGGCACCTGTCACGCGAGCTGGCGGACCTGATCCCCACCGCCGAGTACACCGAGATACGCAACTGCGGGCACGCCTCCCTGCTGGAGAAGCCCACCGAGGTCAACGCGCTCGTCGCCGACTACCTGCGCTCCGGCAGGGTCGGCACCCCGCGCGGCTCGCGCCGGCCCTCCAGGGACGTCGCGGAACAGGGCTGACGCCCCCGCCGAGTGCGACGGCTCCCGGCCCCCGCGAGGGGCCGGGAGCCGTTGTCGTACCGGCTCACCGCCGGGCGGTGAGCCGGTACAGCCGGTGGAACGGGTGCCCCACGTCGATCACCCGGGTGTCCAGGCCCGCCTCGGCGGCGTACGCGCGTACGGTCTCCGGCCGCATCACGGTCCCCGTGGCCGCGCTGGGCGTCCGGCTCATCCCGACCGGCAGACAGTGCAGCACGCTGACCGCGTAGTGGAAGCGCTCGCTGTCCGGCGCCGCCGGGGTGAACCGCTCGCCGACGGACGGCTCCATCAGCAGCACCGCACCGCCCGGCCCCATCAGCCGACGGCAGGCCCGCAACACGTCCACCGGCGCCGACATGTCGTGCAGGGCGTCGAACACGCACACCAGGGTGTACCCCGCCGACCCGGCCGACCCCGCCTCACCGGCCTCCCCGGTGCGGAAACGGACCCGGTCGGCCAGCCCCTCCGCGGGATCGGCGGCGGCGAGGTTCGCCTCGGCGTCCCTGATCGACGCCTCGTCCAGGTCGAGCCCGTGCACCTCGGCGTCGGGGAACATCCGGGCCAGCGCCAGCGTGGAGAGGCCGGAACCGCACGCCACGTCCGCGATGCTGCTCCCCGGCACCCGCAGCCGGGCGTCGACGTCGGGCAGGTGGCCGCTGATCCAGCCCGGCAGGTGGTGCTCGAAGACACCGCGGTTCAGGCCCGCCTGGCCCCCGCGCAGGGCCTCGCCGTAGGCCGCGTACGGAAGGCCCCGGCGACCGCGGTAGGCCTCCACCAGCTGCGGCAGCACGGCCGCCATACCGCCGATGGGCATCACGACCAGCGGGGCGATCCAGTGCGGGCTGCCGGCGTCGAGCAGCGCCTCCGCGTGGGCGGGCGGCAGCGTGAACCGCCGGGTCTCCGGCTGCGCTTCGGGCGCGTCGACGGTCAGCACCCCCGCACAGGTCTGCTGCTCCAACCACTCCCGGACCATCCGCGTGTCGAGGCCGCTCTCCTGAGCCACCTGTGCGGCCGTGGCGGGTCCGGTGCGGCGCAGGGCTTCGTAGAGGCCCAGTTCCAGGCCCAGGTAGCAGGTCATCAGTTCGGCCGAGGCGAGGCCGGCGCCGAACAGCCGCAGGGAGAACGCCTGCGGGGAGTCCGTCGCGGGTGCCCCGGGTCCGTTCCGCCGGGCGGGCGGCGAGCCGGGCCCGGGCCGGGCGGGGGAGGGGTTGCGGAAGGCGGGGGCCATGGCGGTCAGAGGTGGGCGAGGACGTTGACGACGTTGCCGTCGTGGTCCCGGTAGAAGAAGCGCCGCACGCCCCACTCCTCCTCCGCGGGGCCGTACAGGATCTCCAGGCCGGCGGCGCGGGCCCCTTCGAGCGCCGCGTCCAGGTCCTCCACCTCGATCGAGGCCGCCGGGTTCACCGGCCCGGTGGGGTCCTTGGTGATCAGGCTGACCTGCACGGAGCGGTCGGACGGCGGGGCGAGGGTGGCGATCCAGCCGTGATTCATGATCACCTCCATTCCGGTGACCCGGATGTGGGCTTCGACTGCGGAATCGAGGTCGCTCACCGTGAGCAGCGGCATCGCGCGGAGTGCAGACATGTGCGCCAGCGTAACCAGCGCTCCCCGCGGTTCCGGGGGCCTTTCCGCCCTCTTTCACCCCCGCGTCGCGGATCCTCCGGCGGCCGTACGTTCTCCTCGCATCGGCCTCCTCGCGCGCGACGGCGCGCCGGCCGAACTCGCCTACCCCGAAGGAGGACTGACGTGGAACTCGTCACCGCGACCGGTACGGCCGTCCCGGAATCCAGGCTCGCGGAGCTGGGTGAGGCGATCAGGGGTCGGATCATCACCGCGCAGGACGCCGACTACGACGAGCGCAGGCAGATCTGGAACGGCTACTTCCAGAAGAGTCCGGGGGCGATCGTCCAGGTGGACGGCGCGTCCGACGTCGTCAAGGCCGTCGACTTCGCGCGGGAGAACGACATCGAGCTGGCCGTCAAGGGCGGTGGCCACTGCTTCGCCGGCACCGGCACCGTCGAGGGCGGACTGCTGCTCGACACCTCCCGGCTGCGCGGCATCCGCGTCGACCCGGCCAACCGCCGGCTCGTCGTCCAGCCCGGACTCGAGCAGGGCGACGTCGACGCCGAGACCACCAGCTTCGGGCTCGCCGTCACCGGCTCCCAGGAGTCGTACATCGGCATCGGCGGCCTCACCCTGGGCGGCGGCCTCGGCTGGCTCGCCCGCTACCGGGGCCTGCTGGTGGACAACCTGGTCTCCGCCGACATCGTCCTCGCCAACGGCGAGCTGGTGACCACCACCGCGCGGGACCACCCCGACCTGTTCTGGGCGATCCGGGGCGGCGGCGGCAACTTCGGCGTGGCCACCCGATTCGAGTTCGACCTGTACCCGCAGGGCGACTGCATGGCGGGGCTGCTCGCCTTCCCCATCGACCAGACGGTGGACGTGGCCCGCCGGCTCGACGAGTTCAACCGGACCGCCCCTGACGAGCTGACCACCTCCTTCGCCTTCCTCACCGCCCCCGGCGGCGCACCGGCGATCGGCCTGGGCTTCGTGCACGCGGCCCCCGACGACTCCACCGAGGACCTGATCGGCCGGATGCGCGGCCTGGGCACCGGCGCGCTGCTCGACCACTGCGGCCCGATGCCGTACGTGGCCGTGCAGCGGATGCTCGACGAGAACACCGTCGCCGGCCACCGCTACTACCCGCGCTCGTTCCTGCTGCCCGAACTGCGCGACGAGCCGCTGCAGATCCTCGCCGACGGGTTCGTCGACGCGCCGTCCGAGCGGAGCCTGGTCGGCGGCGGCCTGATGGGCGGCGTGATGGCGAACGTCCCGGCGTCCGAGACCCCCTTCCAGCACCGTGAGGGCTACCTGACCAGCATCCTCACCTCCTGGACCGACCCGGCCAAGGACGAGGAGGCCGTGGAGTGGACCGAGAAGGTGTACTCCGAACTCCTGCCGTACACCACCGGCGCGGTCTACGCCAACCACCTGGGCGCGGACTCCGCCGAGCGCATCGAGGACGCCTACGGCTCCAACTACGAGCGGCTGACCCGGATCAAGGCCGTCTACGATCCCGAGAACTTCTTCCACACGAACAACAACATCAAGCCGGCGGGCTGAACCGGTGGGCCCGCCCGCGGGATGCGGGCGGGCCTCCTCCGCACGGCGGGGGGGGGGGGGGGGGGGGGGGGGGGGGGGGGGGGGGGGGGGGGGGGGGGGGGGGGGG
>NZ_JBJZOJ010000088.1:0-26460 GCF_047200655.1 Streptomyces sp. MS06 | reverse complement strand
CCCCCCCCCCCCCCCCCCCCCCCCCCCCCCCCCCCCCCCCCCCCCCCCCCCCCGCTTCCGTGGCACGGTCCGGCCGTGTGCCGGGTGCCGTGATCCGGGGTGCCTGGGAGAGGCGTGCGTCCGCCCCTGCACGTCCGCGCTCCCGGCCGGGAGCGCGGACGTGCAGGGGCGCATGCGGTCGGCGAGCCGGAGCCGTGCCGCGCAGGCGCGTTCACACGGAGGCGCCGCCGGACCCTCTCGTCCGGGTGAGCCCGCCGTCCGCCGCCTCCTCCGCGAGGGCGGCCAGTTCCGGCGCCTGCGCGGCCGCCCTCGCGCCCCGGGGCCGGGAGCGGGAGACCGCCACCCCGGCCAGGCACAGCGCCCCGCCCGCCAGCGTGACGGGTGCCGGCACCTCACCCAGTGCCGACCACGACATCAGCACCACCAGCGCGGGCACCGCGTACGTCGTCGCGCCCATCCGCCCGGCGGTCGTACGGGCCAGCGCGTACGCCCAGGTCGTGAAGGCCAGAGCGGTCGGGAACACCCCCAGGTACAGCATGTTGAGCGTCGCCGACAGCGGTGCCCGCACGGCCTCGTGGCCGAGCTGCCCCGCGAACGGCAGGCACAGCACCGCCCCGACCAGGCAGCCGAACGTCGTCACCTGCAGCGCGCTCGCCCGCCCCAGCGCCGGCTTCTGCGCCACCACCCCGCCCGCGTAGGCCACCGCGGCGAGCAGGCACAGCACCACGCCGAGCACCGAGGAACCGCCCTCGCCGGACATCGACAGGCCGACCGTGACGGCTCCCGCGAACGAGACCGCCATTCCCGCCAGCAGCCGCGGCGGCATCGGATCGCCGAGCAGCCGGGCGCCGAGCAGGGCGATGAGGATCGGTCCGACGTTCACCACGAGTGCGGCCGTGCCCGCGTCGACCTGCTGCTCGCCCCAGTTGAGGACCACCATGTAGAAGCCGAACCACAGCAGGCCCGAGACGATCGTGCCCCGCCACGCGGACCGCGGAGGCAGTCCCTCGCGGCGCACCAGGCACAGCGCGCCCAGGGTCAGCGAACCGGCCAGCAGGCGGCCCAGGGCAAGCGCGCCCGGTGAGTAGGCGCTGCCCGCGCTGCGGATGGACACGAACGCGGAGGCCCACAGCACCACGGTCACCAGGGCGGCGCCGGCGGCGAGGAATTCGGGGCGGCCGGAGGAAGCGGTCTTCGTCATGCCCCAGAAGCTAGGCCACATCGCGTCAGTCGTCTCGCGGATTTCGGACCTGACGCTGTGTGTCCCCGCGGGGCGGAAGCCGGGCCGCCCCCGAGTCGCGGCACCGGTGTCCCGGTGTCGCGGCACGGAACTCGTGACGCGGGAGGCGGTCGGCGCGCCGGCCCCGCCGCCGGCTACGCCGGTCGCGTCAGCCGGGCGTACTGCTGTGCCAGGCCGTCCAGCAGCGCGGTGAGGCCGGTCTCGAAGGCGCGCTCGTCGATCTTCTCCTGCTGCTCGGCGAGCAGGTGGGCCTGGCCGAGGTGCGGGTAGTCGGCCGGGTCGTAGGCGCTCGGGTCCTCCACGAATCCGCCGGCGAAGGAGCCCAGCGCCGAACCCATGATGAAGTACCGCATCAGCGCGCCGACCGAGGTGGCCTGCGAGGGCGGCCAGCCCGCCTCGACCATCGCGCCGTAGGCGGCGTCGGCCAGGCGGAGCGCGGCCGGGCGGCGGCCGGGACCGCGCGCGAGGACGGGGACGATGTTCGGGTGGTCGCGCAGCGCGCTCCGGTAGGAGACGGCCCAGTCGTGCAGCGCCGTCCGCCAGTCCCGGCCGTCCTCGAACATCGACAGGTCGACCATCGCGCTCACCGAGTCGGCGACGGCCTCCAGGATCTCGTCCTTGGTGCGGAAGTGGTTGTAGAGCGAGGGCCCGCTGACGCCGAGTTCCGCGGCGAGCCGACGGGTGGAGACGGCCGCCAGGCCCTCCGCGTCCACGAGTTCCCGAGCCGTGCGGACGATCCGGTCGGTGCTGAGGAGGGGCTTGCGCGGTCGGGCCATGGCGCACATAGTAGGGCTGCAACAGTAAACTAGCAGTGCTAATTTAAATGTCCGGCTTTCAAAGTCTCCAACGCCCGGTGCCGGGTGTCCGGTGCCGGTGTGCGGGTGCCCGGTCCGGCGCCGGCTCTCTCTGTGGGGTGATCATGTGGTGAACCTGGGGCTCAGCGAGGAGCAGCGCGCCGTACGGCAGCTCGCCCGGGACTTCGTCGAGCGCGAGGTCGTCCCCGGCGCGGTGGCCTGGGACCGCGCCGAGGAGGTGGACCGCTCCGTGGTGAAGAAGCTCGGCGAGGTCGGCTTCCTCGGACTGACCATCGACGAGGAGTACGGCGGCTCGGGCGGCGACCACCTGGCGTACTGCCTGGTGACGGAGGAACTGGGCCGCGGGGACTCGTCTGTGCGCGGCATCGTCTCCGTCTCGCTCGGTCTGGTCGCCAAGACCATCGCGGCCCGGGGGAACGAGGAGCAGAAGCGCCGGTGGCTGCCCGGCCTCACCGCCGGTGAGCTCGTGGGCTGCTTCGGCCTCACCGAACCCGGCACCGGATCGGACGCCGGGAACCTCACCACCCGCGCGGTCCGGGACGGCGACGACTACGTGGTCAACGGCACCAAGATGTTCATCACGAACGGGACCTGGGCCGACGTCGTGCTGCTCTTCGCCCGCTCCACGGACGCCCCGGGCCACAAGGGCGTCACCGCCTTCCTCGTCCCCACCGACACCCCGGGACTGACCCGCCGCACCATCCACGGCAAGCTCGGGCTGCGCGGCCAGGCGACCGCCGAACTGGTCCTCGAGGACGTGCGCGTCCCCGCCTCCGCGATCCTGGGGGAGGAGGGGCGCGGCTTCTCCGTCGCCATGTCCGCGCTGGCGAAGGGGCGCATGTCGGTGGCGGCGGGCTGCGTCGGCATAGCCCAGGCCGCCCTGGACGCGGCCGTGCGGTACGCGGGCGAGCGCGAGCAGTTCGGCAGGACCATCGCCCACCACCAGCTCGTCCAGGAACTGATCAGCGACATCGCCGTCGACGTCGACGCGGCCCGGCTGCTGACCTGGCGGGTCGCCGACCTGATCGACCGCGGTGAACCCTTCGCCGTCGAGTCGTCGAAGGCGAAGCTGTTCGCCTCGGAGGCTGCGGTGCGCGCGGCCAACAACGCCCTCCAGGTCTTCGGCGGCTACGGGTACATCGACGAGTACCCGGCGGGCAAGCTGCTGCGCGACGCCCGCGTGATGACCCTCTACGAGGGCACCAGCCAGATCCAGAAGCTGGTCATCGGCCGCGCGCTGACCGGGGTGTCCGCCTTCTGAACTCTCCCGGGCCGCCGGTCCCGGTACCTCCGGGGCCGCGGTGCCCGCCCGCTGAGTACGGTTCTGAGTACCCCGACGGATGTGACGGCCGCCACCTGCCCCGATGCTTGCCGCATGAGTGAGACATCGGTCAGACAGCACACCACGGCCGCCTTCTACGGCCAGGCCGTCGCCTCCTTCGCCGTCGCGCTGGTGGCGACCGGAGTCGGCATCTACCGGCTGAACGCCGACGGCTGGGTCCGCGCCTTCCTCAGCATCGCCGTGCTCTACCTCGTGACCTCGGCCTTCGGCCTGGCCAAGGTCGTCCGGGACCGCCAGGAGGCAGGGCAACTGGTGAGCCGGGTCGACCAGGCACGGGTGGAGAAGCTGCTTGCCGGGCACGATCCGTTCGAGAAGCTCTGAGGCTTCCCGAGCCGCCGAGCCGCCGAGCCGCCGAGCCGCCGAGCCGCCGAGCCGCCGAGCCGCCGAGCCGCCGAGCCGCCGAGCCGCCGGGCCGCCGAGCCGCCGGGCCGAGCCGTCGAGCGGGCGCCGCAGCCCCGGACGGCGATCCGGCGGGTCACGTCCCGGCCCGCGGTCCGGCGGGCGGGCGGCACCGGCCGCCCGGACCGCCCTCTAAGCGAGCGCTCACCCGGAGCGGTATGGTGGGAACTCGAGTCACCGAGAGGGGCGAAGGCGATGACTACGGCGGAGGAGACGGCCGGCGGCGAGGTGCAGCCGTGGGGCGAGGTCACGCCCGACGCGGCCCGGCGGCTTCTGGTCGCCGCGGTGGAGGCCTTCGCGGAGCGCGGCTACCACGCCACCACGACCCGTGACATCGCGGGCCGCGCCGGCATGAGCCCGGCGGCGCTCTACATCCACTACAAGACCAAGGAAGAGCTGCTCCACCGCATCAGCCGGATCGGCCACGAGAAGGCCCTCGACATCCTGCGGACGGCCGCGCGGCGCGAGGGCAGCGCCACCGAGCGGCTCGCCGACGCGGTGAGCTCCTTCGTCCGCTGGCACGCCGGCGGGCGGACCACGGCGCGGGTGGTCCAGTACGAGCTGGACTCGCTGGGGCCCGACGCCCGCGCCGAGATCCTGGGCCTGCGCCGCCAGGTCGACGCCGAGGTGCGCGGCATCATCGAGGACGGCGTGGCCGCCGGGGAGTTCGACGTCCCGGACGTGCGGGGCACCACCCTCGCCGTGCTCTCCCTGTGCATCGACGTGGCCCGCTGGTTCAACGTGGACGGCCCCCGCACGCCCGAGGAGGTCGGCGCGCTCTACGCCGACCTCGTGCTGCGCATGGTGGGTGCCGCCCGCTGAGCCCGTTGCGGCGGACCGCGCCGTGCACGCGGCCGCGATCCCCGGACGGCGCTCGTGCCGCCGGGGACCGGCCGGGAGGCCGCCGTGCCCGGCCGGTCTCCGGCGGCCGCCCGGGGCGGTGCGGCGCCTCGCGCGGGGCGCGTCTCAGGGGGGCCCGGGCCCCGGGCGGTGCGGACCGGACCGGTCGTCAGAGGTAGTACCGGGCCACGGCCTCCGCGACGCAGACCGGCTTGTCCCCGCCCTCGCGCTCCACGGTGTACGCCACGGCCAGTTGCACCCCGCCGGCCACGTCGTCCACGGAGGTGATCGTCCCGGTGGCGCGGAGCCGTGAGCCGACGGGGACGGGGGAGGGGAAGCGGACCTTGTTGGTGCCGTAGTTCACCCCCATCCTCACCCCCTCGACCGCGATCAGCTGCGGTCCGAACAGCGGCAGCAGCGACAGCGTCAGGTATCCGTGCGCGATGGTGGTGCCGAACGGTCCGGCGGCGGCCTTCTCGGGATCCACGTGGATCCACTGGTGGTCGCCGGTGGCCTCCGCGAACAGGTCGATCCGCTTCTGGTCGATCTCCAGCCAGTCGGTGTGCCCCAGCTGCTCGCCGACCGCCGCCTTGAGTTCCGCTACGGAGGTGAAGGTCCTCGGCTCTGCCATGTCAGTCTCCCGGGTACGCGTATCTAAGCAACTGCTTAGCATGGTCGTCCTCGGGGCGGGTGTCAACGGCACCCGCCCCGCCGCGCCCGGTAGGGTCGCGGGGGTGCCGAAGATTCCCGAGAAGATCCACCGGCTGACGGTCGGCCAGCTCGCCGCCCGCAGCGGCGTCGCCGTCTCGGCCTTGCACTTCTACGAGGCCAAAGGCCTGATCAGCAGCAGCCGCACCGTCGGCAACCAGCGCCGCTACGCACGAGACGCCCTGCGGCGGGTGGCCTTCGTGCGCGCCGCCCAGCGCGTCGGCATCCCGCTGGCCACGATCCGCGAGGCGCTCGCCTCGCTCCCCGAGGAGCGCACCCCGACCCGCGAGGACTGGGCGCGGCTCTCCGAGGCGTGGCGTGCGGAGCTGGACGAGCGCATCACGCAGCTCACCCGTCTGCGCGACCACCTCAGCGACTGCATCGGCTGCGGCTGCCTCTCGTTGAACGCCTGCGTCCTGTCCAACCCGGACGACGCCTACGGTGAACGCCGTACCGGCTCCCGGCTGACGACCGGAGGGACCGGGTCCTGACCGCCCCGCCTCCGATGTGATCGCGTGCCCGCCGGCCCCGCCTCCGGTGCGACCGTGTGCCGCCCCGTCGCCCGGTGTGCCGCTCGTTCGCGGCTGCGCTTGCCCCGCGAGCCCTGCGCCGCCCCGGTGCGGCCGAGTCGGTTCCCCGGCCGGGCGGTGCCTCGCGGCGGACCGGCGTCGCGCCGGTCGTGCGGTCCGTTCCGATTCCTGCCGTGCCTTGCGGCTCGTGCGGACCGTCGAAGGGGTGCGGCATCCCCGGCGCACCCCCGGCGTCCCCCGCACAGGCCCCCCTGCGTCCTGCGCCCTTGCCGGCAGCGGTCCTACGCGGACACCAGCAGCGGTCCGCGCCGTGCGCCGGTCAGTGCCTCCGGTGTGAGCACGGGGAGCGGCACCAGGATGCCGCAGTCCGCGCAGACCGGGCCCGAGGAGGGCTCGTGGTCCAGGCCGTACCGCCAGGCGAGGTGCTCCCCGCCGCAGGCCGGGCAGTGCGCGCCCGGCGCGCGCTCCAGCGCGGCGATCAGCCGGCGCAGCACGTCGGCCAGCGGGTCACGGGGGTGGACACGCGGGTCGTCGCACCAGGCGATGCCGAAGCCGCCCCAGGTCATGCGGTGCCAGTCGTCCACGCTGCCGGGTCTGCGCAACCCGTCGTGCTTCTCCTTCCTGCGGCGTTCGGCGAACGCGCTCTCGTAGGCCAGCCAGACCGACCGCGCCTCCTCCAGTTCGTCCAGCGCGGCCACGAGTCGTGCCGGGTCCGGGGACCGGTCCTCGGGGGCGAAGCCCCACCGGCCGCACAGGTGGTCCCAGGTGGCCCTGTGCCCGTAGGGGGCGAACCGTTCCAGGCACTTGCGCAGTGAGTACCGCCGCAGCGCCAGATCGCACCCCGGGTCGCGCACCTGTCTCGCCAGACTTCGGAAACCCGCCATCGCCTTGCACCTCCGTCACACCTGCACCTGTACTTCGGTTACTTCGGCGTCGACCGCGCAAACCTCGCACGCCGTCGCCGAATAGACGTTTCGACAGGCGATTCGGCTCCCCCGCCGTCCATCCGATGTGCGATGGCTGCCATAAGCCGCCCCTTGCCGTCGTCCGTCGACCTCTCCGAAAAGTGACGCCCGTTCATCTTCACGCCGGAAGATACCGTCGGTAACATCCGGGCCACCCCTCGTCGGTAGGAGTTGCCCATGTCACGGCGCACCCCACGAAGCACCTTCGACAGACTGAGAACTCCCCACGGATTCCCCGGGTTCCTGAAGGCCGTCTCCGTATGCCTCCTCGTTGCCGGGCTTTTGTCCCCGCTTTCCCCCGCGGCGGCCGCCGCGGACCCGGCGACCGCCGCCAACGACCACTGCGGCGGGCAGTGTTCCGACATCCTGCCGCCCGGTGAGAACGGGAACGCCACCCTCTTCCAGATCCTGCTCCACCAGGCCTTCGGCACCCAGCCGGCGCACGCCGAGGACCAACTCGGTCCGTACGCGAACCTGGCCGGCGGCTACTCGACCCTCACCACCGACAAGATCAACAACTTCTTCGAGGACGCCTCCTTCGGCGTCCCCTCCGGGCAGGTCGCCTCCACCGAGAGGCCCGCGGGCCGCGGCGACGTGACCATCGTCCGCGACAAGCGCAGCGGTGTGCCGCACATCACCGGCAGCACCCGGTACGGCACCGAGTTCGGCGCCGGATACGCGGCCGCCGAGGACCGCCTGTGGCTGATGGACGTCTTCCGGCACGTCGGTCGCGGTCAGTTGACCTCCTTCGCCGGCGGCGCCCCCGCCAACCAGGGCCTGGAGCAGCAGTTCTGGCGGAACGCGCCCTACACCGAGGCCGACCTGCAGGCCCAGATCGACCGCGCGATCGACGCCAACGGCGCCCGCGGGCAGCAGGCCCTCGCCGACGTCAACGCCTACCTGGACGGCATCAACGCCTACATCGACGCCTCCGACAGCGGCCGCTACTTCCCGGGCGAGTACGACCTGACCGGACACAAGAACGCCCTCACCAACTCCGGCACCATCCACCACTTCAAGATCACCGACATGGTCGCGCTGGCCTCCGTGGTCGGTGCCCTGTTCGGCTCCGGCGGCGGCGGCGAGGTCGGCAACGCCGTCTCACTCCTGGCCGCCCAGGACCGGTACGGCGTGGAGGAGGGCACCCGCCTCTGGGAGTCCTTCCGCGAACGCGACGATCCCGAGGCCGTCCTCACCGTCCACGACGGCCGCAGCTTCCCGTACGCCACCCGGCCCGACGACCCGCAGGGCCTGGCCCTGCCCGACCCCGGCTCGGTGACCGCGGAGCCGCTCGTCTACGACCGCACCGGCAGCGCGTCCGGGTCCGCCGCGTCCGACGCCTCCACCGCGGCCGCGAAGGCGGCCGTGACCTCCGCCCGGCGCGGCATGTCCAACGCCCTGGTGGTCAGCGGGGCGCACACCGCCAGCGGCCGGCCGGTCGCCGTCTTCGGCCCGCAGACCGGCTACTTCGCCCCGCAACTGCTGATGCTCCAGGAGATCCAGGGGCCCGGCATCAGCGCCCGCGGCGCCTCCTTCGCCGGACTGAGCATGTACGTGGAGCTGGGGCGCGGCCAGGACTACGCCTGGAGCGCGACCACTTCCGGCCAGGACATCATCGACACCTACGCCGTGGAACTCTGCCAGGACGACCACCACTACCTCTACCACGGCACCTGCACCGCCATGGAGCAGGTCGAGCAGAAGAACTCCTGGTCGCCCACGGTCGCCGACGGCACGGCCGCCGGCTCCTACACGATGCGCGTCTGGCGCACCGCGTACGGTCCCGTCCAGTACCGGGCGACGGTCGGCGGCACCAAGGTCGCCTACACCAGCCTGCGCTCCTCGTTCCTGCACGAGGCCGACTCCATCATCGGCTTCCAGATGCTCAACGACCCCGGGTACGTCAAGGGCCCGCAGGACTTCCAGAAGGCCGTCCAGCACATCAACTACACGTTCAACTGGTTCTACGCCGACTCCGAGCACACCGCGTACCACAACAGCGGCGACAACCCGGTGCGCGCCGACGGCGTCGACTCCGACCTCCCGGTGTGGGCGCGGCCCGCCTTCGAGTGGCGCGACTGGGACCCCGCGGACAACACCGCCGCCTACACCCCGCCCTCCGCGCACCCGAACTCCGTCGACCAGGACTACTACATCTCCTGGAACAACAAGCAGGCCGCGGGGTACTCCGCCGCGTCCTGGGGCGACGGGTCGGTGCACCGCGGAAACCTGCTGGACGACCGGGTGAAGAAGCTCGTCGCCGCCGGGGGAGTGACCCGGGTGTCTCTGGTGCGGGCGATGGAGGAGGCGGGCCTGACCGACCTGCGCGCCGAGGACGTGCTGCCGGAGCTGCTGAAGGTGGTGACCAGCGCCCCGGTCACCGACGCCACGGCGGCCTCGGCCGTGGCGGACCTGCAGGGCTGGCTGTCCGCGGGCGCCCGGCGCACCGAGACCTCGGCCGGTTCGCGGACGTACGCCGACGCCGACGCGATCCGCATCCTGGACGCCTGGTGGCCCCTGCTGGTGAAGGCCGAGTTCGAACCGGGCCTCGGCAGCGGTCTCTACCGGACCCTCACCGCCGCGCTGCCCGTCGACGAGCCGCCGTCCGCCGGCCACGGGCCGACCGGGGCGCACGCCGGAAGCTCCTTCCAGTACGGCTGGTGGAGCTATGTCGACAAGGACATCCGGTCGGTGCTCGGGGAGACGGTGCGCGGGCCGCTGGCGCGCACGTACTGCGGCGGTGGCGAGCTCGCCGCCTGCCGGGAGGTGCTGCTCGGCACCCTGAAGGAGGCCGCCGGCCGGACCGCGGCCGAGGTCTACCCCGGTGACGACCAGTGTGCGGCCGGCGACCAGTGGTGCGCCGACTCGATCGTCCAGCGCCCCCTCGGCGGCATCGGGCACGGAAGGATCGGCTGGCAGAACCGTCCGACGTACCAGCAGGTCGTGGAGTTCACCTCGCACCGGTGACCCGCGGGTGGCGGGCCGCGCACCGCGGTCCGCCACCGCACCCCGGAGCAGGCCCGACGCTCCGGCAGTCCGCCACTCGGATGCTCCGGCGGCTCGTCGCCCTGCGGTCGCGGCCCCTCGGCGTCCGGCACCTCGAGCGGCTCTCCGCGGGCGCGCGGGCCGTACGGCGGACGCCGCCGCGCCCGCGGGGCCGTGTGTCGCACCCCGCTTCCCGTCCGCCGGGGAGCGGGGTCTCGCGTTCACCCTTTCCCTACTACATACCGACCGGTTAGTCTGGCGCCGCAACTGCCGGAGCCGTATCGCGTCGCGTCGAAGGAGACCGAGGGTGGAAGCACTACAGGGTGCCGGAGTGGTCGTCACGGGGGCGGGAGGCGGCATCGGGGCCGCACTGGCCCGGCGGTTCGCCGCCGCCGGCGCCCGCGTCGCGGTCAACGACCTCGACGCGGCCAAGGCGAAGGCCGTCGCCGACGAGATCGGCGGCACCGCGGTCCCCGGCGACGCCTCCGCCGTCGTCGCCGACGCCCGGGACGCGCTCGGCGGCACGGTCGACGTGTACTGCGCCAACGCCGGCGTCGGCTCCGGCGGCACCGAGGCCGCCGAGGAGAGCGTCTGGGCGCTCGCCTGGGACGTCAACGTCATGGCCCACGTCCGGGCGGCCCGCGCCCTGCTCCCGGACTGGCTGGAGCGCGGCCGGGGCCGCTTCGTGTCCACCGTCTCCGCGGCCGGCCTGCTCACCATGATCGGGGCCGCGCCCTACAGCGTCACCAAGCACGGCGCCTACGCCTTCGCCGAATGGCTGTCGCTGACGTACCGCCACCGCGGCGTCCACGTCCACGCCGTCTGCCCGCAGGGCGTGCGCACCGACATGCTGGCCGGCACCGGCAGCGCCGGGGACCTGGTCCTCAAGCCCACCGCCATCGCACCCGAGGGCGTCGCGGACGCCCTGTTCCGGGGCATGGAGGAGGACCGCTTCCTGATCCTCCCGCACCCCGAGGTCGCCGACTACTACCAGGCCCGCGCCGCCGAACCGGACCGCTGGCTGAACGGGATGAACCACCTCCAGCAGACCTGGGAGGCCCGCCGATGAGCGACTCCCGCTACGCCGCCCGGCCCTGGCGCGCGCTGCTCACGGAAGCCCAGCTCGCCCCCGCGGACCCGGCCGACTCCCTGCTGCACGCGCTGCGCCGGGTCGTCGACGAGGCCCCCGACCGGGACTTCCTCGCCTACTTCGACGGCCGGCTGACCTACCGCGAGGTGGACCGGCTCACCGACTCCGTCGCCGGCCACCTCGCCGCCCGCGGCCTGGAACGCGGCGACCGCGTCGCCGTCCTGCTGCAGAACTCCCCGCACTTCGTGCTCGCCGTGCTCGGCGCCTGGAAGGCCGGCGCCACCGTGGTCCCGGTCAACCCGATGTACAAGTCGGCCGAGGTCGCGCACGTGCTGCGGGACGCCGAGGCGGCCGCACTGATCTGCTCGGACCGGGCGTGGGAGTCGTACCTGCGCGCCACGGCGGCCGACTCGCCCGTGCGGATCGCGCTGACCGCCTGCGAGCGCGACTTCCAGACGAGCGACGACGCCCGGGTGCTCTCCTTCGAACGGCTGCCGCAGGCCGCCGACGCCGAGGACCTGACAGCCGCGGCCCGCGCCGGCCACCGGGCCCCCGAGGGCCGCACCCCCGGCCCCGCCGACACCGCCCTGATCAGCTACACCTCGGGCACCAGCGGCACCCCCAAGGGCGCCACCAACACGCACGGCAACATCATGTACAACGCCGAACGGCAGCGCACCGGACTCGACCTGCCCGATCCGCCGGTCTACTTCGCGATGGCGCCGCTGTTCCACATCACCGGAATGGTGGTCCAGTTCGCCGCCTGCCTGGACAGCGCGGGCACGCTGGTGCTGGCCTACCGCTTCGAGGCCGGTGTGGTCCTGGACGCCTTCGCCGCGCACCGCCCGCACTACACCGTCGGCCCGTCGACCGCGTTCATGGCGCTGGCCGCCCACCCCTCCTGCACCCGCGACCACTTCTCCTCGTTCGCCACCATCTCCTCCGGCGGCGCCCCGCTGCCGCCGGCCCTGGTCGAGAAGTTCCGCGCCGGCTTCGGCCCGTACATCCGCAACGGCTACGGGCTCACCGAGTGCACCGCGCCCTGCGCCTCCGTGCCGCCGCAACTGGAGGCGCCCGTCGACCCCGTCTCCGGAACGCTGGCGGTCGGCCTGCCCGGACCCGACACGGTCGTGCGGATCGTCGACGACGAGGGCCGCGAGGTGCCGTTCGGCGAGCCGGGCGAGATCCTCGTCCGCGGCCCGCAGGTGGTGCCCGGCTACTGGCGCCGGCCCGACGCCACCGCGGAGACCTTCCCGGACGGCGAACTGCGCACCGGCGACATCGGCTTCATGGACGAACAGGGCTGGCTCTACGTCGTCGACCGCAAGAAGGACATGATCAACGCCTCCGGCTTCAAGGTCTGGCCGCGCGAGGTGGAGGACGTGCTCTACACCCACCCCGCGGTGCGGGAGGCCGCCGTGGTGGGCGTGCCCGACGGCTACCGCGGCGAGACCGTGAAGGCCTGCGTCAGCCTGCGTCCGGGGGCCGCGGCGAGTCCGGACGAACTCGCCGCGCACTGCAAGGAGAGACTGGCCGCCTACAAGTATCCGCGCCAGGTGGAGATCCTGCCCGAGCTGCCGAAGACGGCAAGTGGGAAGATCCTCCGTCGGGAACTGCGTTCCCGCGCACACGAGACCGAGTAGGACACCACGGAAGGCAGGTGGCGGCAGTGCCCAGGACGACGGACGGGGACGGTACTCCGGTGCCGCAGCGGCTCCTGGCCGCCGCCACCCGGCTCTTCGCAGAGCAGGGATACGACCGCACCTCGGTGCAGGAGATCGTCGAGGCGGCAGGCGTCACCAAGGGGGCGCTCTACCACTACTTCGGCTCCAAGGACGACCTGCTGCACGAGGTGTACGCGCGGGTGCTGCGCCTCCAGCAGGAGCGGCTGGACCACTTCGCCGGGCTGGACGCCCCCGTGGAGCGGCGGCTCAGGGAGGCCGCGGCGGACGTGGTGGTGACGACCATCGACAACCTCGACGACGCGTCGATCTTCTTCCGGTCCATGCACCACCTCAGCCCGGAGAAGAACAAGCAGGTGCGCGCGGAGCGCCGCCGCTACCACGAACGCTTCCGCGCGCTGATCGAGGAGGGCCAGCGCTCCGGCGTGTTCTCCACCGCGACCCCGGCGGACCTGGTGGTCGACTACCACTTCGGTTCGGTGCACCACCTGTCGACCTGGTACCGGCCCGGGGGCCCGCTCGGCCCGCAGGAGGTCGCCGACCACCTGGCCGACCTGCTGCTGCGGGCCCTGCGCCCCTGACCGCGGGCGGGGGCGGGCGGTGCGGCCGCGCGACGGCACCGCCCGCCCCTCACGCGTGCCTCACAGGTACTTCTTCAGCTCCCGCCGGGCCAGCGAGCGCTGGTGCACCTCGTCCGGCCCGTCGGCGATCATGAGGGTGCGGGCGCCCGCGTACAGTTCGGCCAGCGGGAAGTCCTGGCTGACGCCGCCGGCCCCGTGGAGCTGGATGGCGCGGTCGATGATGTCGACGACCGCCCGCGGTGTGGCGATCTTGATGGCCTGGATCTCGGTGTGCGCGCCGCGGTTGCCGACGGTGTCCATCAGCCAGGCCGTCTTCAGCACCAGCAGCCGCAGCTGCTCGACGGCGACCCGCGCGTCGGCGATCCAGTTGTGCACCACGCCCTGCTGTCCGAGGGCCTTGCCGAAGGCGGTACGGCTCGCCGCCCGGCGGCACATCAGCTCGATCGCCCGTTCCGCCATGCCGATCAGCCGCATGCAGTGGTGGATGCGGCCGGGGCCCAACCGGGCCTGCGCGATGGCGAAGCCGCCGCCCTCCTCGCCGATCAGGTTCGCCACCGGAACCCGCGCGCCGTCGAAGACCACCTCGGCGTGGCCGCCGTGGTAGTGGTCCTCGTAGCCGAACACCTGCATCGCCCGGGTGACGGTGACACCCGGGGTGTCGCGCGGCACCAGCACCATGGACTGCTGGCGGCGGACGTCCGCGCCGTCCGGGTCGGTCTTGCCCATCACGATGAAGATCGAGCAGTCCGGGTTCATCGCCCCGGAGATGTACCACTTGCGGCCCGTGATGACGTACTCGTCGCCGTCCCGTTCGATCCGCGTCTCGATGTTCGTCGCGTCGGAGGACGCCACCTCCGGCTCGGTCATCGCGAACGCCGAGCGGATCTCCCCGGCGAGCAGCGGCTCCAGCCACTGCTTCTGCTGCCGCTCGTCGCCGAACTGGGCCAGCACCTCCATGTTCCCGGTGTCGGGCGCCGCGCAGTTCGTCGCGGTCGGCGCGAGCTGCGGGGAACGCCCGGTGATCTCGGCGAGCGGCGCGTACTGGAGATTGGTCAGGCCGGCGCCGTGCCGGGCGTCCGGCAGGAACAGGTTCCACAGGCCCCGCCGGCGCGCCTCGGCCTTCAGCTCCTCCACCACGGGCGGGGTGTCCCACGGGGAGGCCAGGCGCGCGCGCTGCTCGTGCGCGGTCGCCTCGGCCGGGTACACGTGCTCGTCCATGAAGGCGAGCAGCTTGGCGCGCAGCTCCTCGGTGCGCGCGTCGAACGCGAAGTCCATGGCGGTTCAGCCTTCCTGGAGAGTGGTCAGACCGTGCTCGATGAAGACCGGGACGAGGTCGCCGATGCGGTCGAAGCCGCGGCCGACGGTCTGGCCCAGGGTGTAGCGGTAGTGGATGCCCTCCAGGATCACGGCGAGCTTGAACCAGGCGAACGCCGTGTACCAGGAGACGGCCGACACGTCCCGGCCGGACCGCTCGGCGTAGCGGGCGACCAGTTCGGACGGCGCCGGGTGGCCGGGGGCCTCGGCGGTGGTGGAGACCGGCGAGGCGGCCGTGCCCAGCGGCGTGCTGTACATCACCAGCAGCCCCAGGTCGGTCAGCGGGTCGCCGAGCGTGGACATCTCCCAGTCGAGGATCGCCCTGATCCGGTCGGTGCCCCCGGCGGGTCCGGCCGGCGCCCCGGCCGGACCGATGAGGACGTTGTCGAGCCGGTAGTCGCCGTGCACCACCGCGGGCGCGGGGGAGCGGGGCAGCTCCCGCCCGAGGGCGGCGTGCAGTTCGTCGATGCCGGCCAGTTCGCGGTTGCGGGAGGCGTCGAGCTGCTTGCCCCAGCGGCGCAGCTGGCGGTCCAGGAAGCCCTCCGGGCGGCCGAAGCCGGCGAGGCCCACCGCCGCGGGGTCCACCGCGTGCAGGTCGACCAGGGTGTCGACGAGGTCCAGCACGATGCCCCGGGTGCGCTCGGGGCCGAGCGGGGCGAGCTGGTCGGCGGTGCGGTACGGGGTGCCGTCGACGAACTCCATCACGTAGAAGGGCGCGCCGAGCACCTCCTCGTCCTCGCACAGCAGTACCGGCCGGGGGACGGGCACGTCCGTCGGGTGGAGCGCGCTGATCACCCGGTGCTCGCGCTTCATGTCGTGCGCGGTGGCCAGCACGTGGCCGAGCGGGGGCCGGCGTACCACCCAGCGGGCGGTGCCGTCACTGACGGCGTAGGTGAGGTTCGACCGTCCGCCCTCGATCAGCCGGCCGGTCAGGGCACCCTGCACCAGGCCGGGCCGCTCGCGGTCGAGCAGGCCGCGCAGCCGGTCGAGATCGAGTCCGGGCGGGTGGTCGGGGCTCATGCAGGGCTCCTCCGTACGGGGACGACGGGACCCACATATCATGCCGACCAGTCGGTATGCCGTCCAGTAGGCGGCACGAACGTGACCGGTGCCACCCTAAGCCGACCGCACCCGGACCACCTGCACCCCGGTCGTCCGCCGCTCCAGCCACCGCCGCCCCGCCGCTCCAGCCACCGCCGCGCCGACGCCCCCGCCCCGCCGCGCCGACGGGCACGGCATGCTGCCCGACGGACGCCCCGCGGCGGGAGCCGCGCGGGGGAGTCCGGCTTGCGCGATGCCCGCCCACCCCGGAGGGTCGGTCCCATGAAGGCGATCAGCTACAGCCGGTACGGCGGTCCCGAGGTACTGGAGTTCGGCGAGGTCCGCGAACCCCGGGTCGGCCCCGACGCCGTCCTGGTGCGGGTGCGCGCGGCAGCCGTCAACCCCGTCGACTGGAAGTGCCGCGAGGGCTATCTGGACGGCATGCTCGAACCGGTCTTCCCGGTGGTTCCCGGTTGGGACGTCTCGGGCGTGGTCGAACGCCCGGGGGTCTCCGTCACCGAGTTCGAGGCCGGCGACGAGGTGATCGGCTACGTGCGCGAGGACTTCCTCTCCCGCGGCACCTTCGCCGAGTACGTCGCCGCACCGGTGCGCACCCTGGCCCGCAAGCCGCGCAACCTCTCCTTCGAGGAGGCCGCCGGGCTCCCGCTGTGCGGCCTGACCGCCTACCAGGTGCTCACCGGGGCGCTGGCGGTCAAGCGCGGCGAGACCGTGCTGGTGCACGCCGCGGCCGGCGGGGTGGGCTCCCTCGCCGTGCAGCTCGCCCGGCACTTCGGCGCACGGGTCATCGGCACCGCGAGCGAGCGCAACCACGACTTCGTGCGCCGGCTGGGCGGCGAGCCGGTGAGCTACGGCGGGGGCCTGGCGGACCGGGTGCGGGGGCTGGCTCCGGAAGGCGTCGACGCGGCCTTCGACACCGTCGGCGGCGACGCGCTGCTCGCCTCCGCACAGGTCCTGGCCTCGGGCGGCCGGCTGGCGTCGATCGCCGACCCGGAGGTCACCTCCTACGGCGGCCGCTACTGCTGGGTGCGGCCGGACGCCGACGAACTGCAGAAGCTGAGCGAGCTCGCGGAGCAAGGCGTGGTGAACGTCCACGTGGAGGAGTCCTATCCACTGCGCCGGGCGGCGGACGCCCACCGCCGCAACCAGCAGGGCCGCACCCGCGGCAAGATCGTGGTCACGGTCGACGAGACCGCGCGGACCGGCTGAGGCACGCCGGCCCCGCGCCCTCCGGGGACCCCCTAGAACAGCAGTGCCGCCGCACACACCGCCAGGGCCACCGTGCACAGCGTCGCCGCCGTGGCCTGGCGGGGACCGAGCAGCCGGGGGCGGTCCGGCACCGAGAGAGACCGGACCCGGCCGTGGGCGACCCGCAGGAAGCCGAGCCACAGGAGCAGGCACAGCGCGCACACCGTGATCCCGGCGGCCGTCGCCCCGCCGTGCAGCGCGGTCCTCACCGCGAGCAGCGCGGCAACGGTGCAGGACAGCGTCGTACGCCGCCAGGCCAGCCTGGTCCGCTCCGGCTGGAGCCCCGGATCCCGGGCGTCCGGCGACCCGTCCCGGCGACCGGTGGTCAACCCTCCCACCCCACCAGCACCACCACCACCATGGCCAGGGCCACGAAGGCCACCGCGAGGCTGAGCAGCGCCGGGAAACGGGACACCGGCAGGTCCTCGCCCCGCCGCATCGCCCGCTCGCAGTTCACCCAGTGGTTCACCGCACGCAGTGCGCACAGCACGCCCGACGCCAGGAGTGCCAGTGCGAGTCCGACCCGCCAGCCCCAGCGCAGGTCCGGGAGGAACTGGTCCACCGCGAAACCGCCCCCGATCAGCGCCAGCGCGGTGCGCAGCCAGGCCAGGAAGGTGCGCTCGTTGGCCAGCGAGAAGCGGTAGTCGGGCGTGCTGCCCTCCTCCCGGACACGCATGGGTGCGAACCACAGCCGGAGGTTCCGTACGAAGTCGATCACGACACAGGACCCTATCGACCCGGCGCTGCTGCTCCGGCTCCCGGTCAGCCGTGTGCCCGGAACGCCCGGAGCCGACGGTAGGCCGCCAGCCCGTCGGGGACCCACGCCCACTGATCCAGGCGCGCCTCGACCTCCTCCTCGGGCAGGAAGGCGTGCCAGGCCACCTCCTCGACCTGGGGCCGCACCGGCAGCTCGCAGCGGACCCGGTACACCGACGACCACCAGCCGAGGCCGGCGCCGTCGTCGTAGAGGAACTTGAAGAGGAACTCCGGGCGGGGCAGGCCGCTCACCCCCAGCTCCTCCTCGGCCTCGCGCAGGGCGGCCTCGTCGTAGGTCTCGCCCGCGCCGACCACCCCGCCGACGAACATGTCGTACCGGGAGGGGAACACCAGCTTGGTCGGGGTGCGGCGGTGGACGAAGAGGCGGCCCGCCGCGTCGCGGGCCTGGACGAAGACGCAGCGGTGGCGCAGGCCCTCGGCGTACACGCGGCCGCGCGGTGCCTGTCCGACGACCCGGTCCTGGTCGTCGACGATGTCGAGGATCTCCTCAGCAGGGGTCATGCGCCCATCCAAGCAGGGCCCCGCGCCGGTTGCGGCCGCGTGTCCGCGCCGAGCGGGGCGGCGGCGGGGGTGCGCGCCGGGATCCGCGTGCCCGTCGGTCCGGCGCTCCGGTCGGCTGACTCCGCGGCCCGCCCGATCCTTCCGTACCGCACATCACTCAATTCCCGCCAGTAACAAAGATGTTGACGCGTGTCATGTGCTGTCGGCTCTTGACGGCGATTGTTGGGTGCCGGTTTGCTGTGAGTGATCGGTTCGGTGCGCGTCGGAGCCGCCGCGCGCGCCGCTGACGCCACTGCCGGCACAGAGGAACAACAGAAGGAACACGAGGTAGTCCCGCGGTGCCCCCACCTCCGCCCCCGCTCGGCCGCGGCCGCAGGCGCGCGGCCCAGATCTTCGACGCCGCGCTGGACGACACCGACCTCGTCGCCGCGCGCGGCGCACTGGCCCAGGGCCGCTGGCAGGCCGCCCGCACCCTGCTCGCGCGCACGGGTGACGACCTCGACCGCCGCGGCCACCGCGTCTGCGTCCTCGCCCAGGAGACGTACTGCGCCGCCTGGGCGAAGGACTGGCTGCTCGCCGAACCCGACTCCGCCGACGCGTCCGTGCTGCACGCCGCCGCCCTGGTCGAGCGCTGTTTACGGGGCCGCGAGAAGCCCGACCGGGCCCGCGACGCCTGCCGCGGCGCGGCCGCGCTCGCGCCCGGCGACCCCACCCCGTGGCTCGCCCTGCTGCTGCTGGAGCGCACCGTCGGCCGTGACGACGACACCGTCCGCACCTTCGAGCAGGTCCGCGCCCGTCACCCCGACCACCACCACGCCCACCACCTGATGGTGGCCCGCCTCGCCGAGCTGCGCGCCGCCGACGGCCCGGATCCGCTGCACGAGGCGTACGACTTCGCCAACTGGGCCGCCGAACAGGCCCCCGCGGACTCCCCGCTGGCGATCCTCCCGGTCGTCGCGCACGCCGAGCGCTACCGCGTGCTGGCCGCCGCCGGCTTCGCCCCCGCCGATCCGGCCGCCTCCGGCCACTGGACCGGCCGCCGCGCCAGGCAGGTGATGAAGGCCGCCTTCGACTGGTGGCTGGAATGGGAGCACGAGGGCCACCCGAGGCGGCTGGTCGACCTCAACTTCCTGGCCCACGCCAAGGTCTGCGAGGGGCGGGGCGCCGAGGCCGCCGCCCTCTTCCACCGCATCGGCGACCACGCCACGGCCGCGCCCTGGTCCTATCCCGACCGGGAACCGCTCGCCGCCTTCCGCGCCGCCCGCGACCGCGCACTCGGCGCGAGCTGACGGCGGCGCACCACCCCGCAAAGCCCCGGCACGCCCCCCGAAGTCCCGAAAGGACACCGCGATGACCACAGGCAGTTCGAGTCCGAGCAGACCGGCCGCCGACAGCGGCGGCATCAGTACCTTCAAGGGCCAGGACCGCGCCCTGCGTGCGAACCGGCTCGGTACGCCGGGCCTGCTGCTCTCGGTGCTCGCCGCCACCGCACCCCTCATGGTGGTCGCGGGTGTCATGCCCACCACATTCGGGGTGATGGGGGTGGAGGGGCAGCCCCTGCTCTTCGTCGTCCTGGGCGCGGTGCTCGCCCTCTTCGGCGTCGGATACGCAGAGATGAGCCGGCACGTGCACAACGCCGGAGCCTTCTACGCGTACATCTCCCGCGGCCTCGGCGGCACCGCCGGCGCCGGCTCCGCCCTGGTCGCACTCGTCGCCTACAGCGCCCTCCAGGTCGGCATCTACGGCATCTTCGGCTTCGAGGTGTCGGGCCTGTTCGCCACCTACCTCGACATCGAACTCGCCTGGTGGGTGCCCGCCCTCCTCGCCGTCGTCCTCGTCGGTGTGCTCGGCCGGCTCAAGATCGACCTCAACGCCCGCGTGCTCGGCGTGCTGCTCCTCGTCGAGGTGGTCCTCGTCGTCGTCTTCGACGTCGCCGCCGTCTCCGACCCCGGCCCGCAGGGCCTGTCCCTGCACGCCTTCGACCCGGGCACCCTGTCCGGCGCCGGCATCGGCACCGCCCTCTGCTTCTGCGTCGCGGCCTTCCTCGGCTTCGAACAGGCCCCCGTCTACGCCGAGGAGACCAGCCGCCCGCACGTCCTGGTGCCCCGGGTGATGTTCCTCGCCGTCGGCGGCATCGCGGTCTTCTACACCGTCTCGTGCTGGGCGCTCACCGTCGTCACCGGCCCCGCCGCGATCGTCGGAACCGCACGCAAGCAGAGCGCCGGACTGCTGTTCTTCCTCACCGAGGACCTGCTCGGCCACACCTTCACCGACGTCCTGCACGTGCTGTTCGTGACCGGCATGTTCGCCGCCATGCTCAGCTTCCACAACGTGGTCGCCCGGTACGCCTTCGCCATGGGCCGCGAGGGACTGCTCCCCGCCGCCTTCGGCCGCACCAGCGGCGCGAGCGGCGCACCCGGAGCCGGGTCGCTGCTCCAGTCGGCGATCTCCCTCCTGGTCGTGGCCGCGTTCGCGCTGACCGACGACGGGGCGGCCGGCGACCCCACCGCGCCGGTCCTGCACCTGTTCACCTGGATGGGCAACGTCGGTGCGCTCGGCGTCACCCTGCTCATGGCGGCCGCCTCGGTCTCCGTCATCGTCTTCTTCGTCCGCCGGGGCGCCGCCGGCCCCCAGTTCTGGCGCCTGGCCGCCTCCGGCCTGGCCACCGTCGCACTGGCCGTCATCATCGGCTACACCGTCAAGGACTTCGACGTCCTCGTCGGTTCGGGCCCCGACTCGGTCCTCAACTGGCTGCTGCCCGGCATCATCGGCCTCGCCCTGCTCGCCGGCCTCGTGCACGGGCGGGTGCTGCGCTTCCGCAACCCCGAGGCGCACGCCCGCATCGGCCTCGGCAACGAGGCGTTCCAACTGGAGAGGGAGGCCGAGCGGGCACCGTCCTGAGCGCCCGCGCCGCAGTGCTTACGGAACGCTGACGAGCACCCGCGTTCGCTGGCCCCGCCGGGGGCGCGGGTGCTCGAATGGAGGAGTGAACCAGGAACCAAGCGAGGAGCGGGGCGGAACCCCGGTCGGCCGCCGCGTCTTCCTCGGCACCCTCGGTCTGGGCGCCCTCGGCGTGGCCGTGGCGCCCGGCCTGCAGCGCGGCCTGGAGTCCTTCCTCGCCGGAGCCGCCGAGAAGGACCCGACCGGCCTGACCGGTCTGCTGCCCAACGGCGGCGGCTTCCGCTACTACTCCGTCGCCTCCTCCGTCCCGCACCGGGACGCCGCCACCTACCGCCTCACCGTCGACGGCCTGGTGGACCGGCCCCGCGCCTACAGCCTCACCGAGCTGCGGAACCAGCCGCAGACCCGGCTGGTCCGGGACGTCCAGTGCGTCACCGGCTGGCGCGTGCCGGGCACTCCCTTCGAAGGCGTCCGGCTGTCCCGGCTGCTCGACGCCGCCGGGATCCGCCCCGGAGCCCGGGCGGTCCGCTTCACCTGCTTCGACGGCACCTACACCGAGAGCCTCACGCTCGACCAGGCCCGCCGGTCGGACGTCCTGGTCGCCCTGCGCATGCAGGACAAGGACCTCGGGCACGCCCACGGCGGCCCGGTCCGCCTCTACGTCGCCCCGATGTACTTCTACAAGTCCGCCAAGTGGCTCTCCGGCATCACCGTCACCGACGGGGTGCGGCCCGGCTTCTGGGAGAAGCGCGGCTACGACGTGGACGCCTGGGTCGGACGGTCGAACGGACGTGATGATGAGCCTACGAGCTGACGCGCCCGCCCCGCGGACCGCGCGGCTGCACCGCTTCACCCGCGCGGAGCGGTGGGTGCACCGCACGACCGCCGCGCTGATGGGCGTGTGCGTGGCCACCGCGGCCTGCCTGTACGTACCGCAGCTCGCCGAACTCGTCGGGCGCCGCGCCCTCGTCGTCCGCGTGCACGAGTACGCCGGGCTCGCCCTTCCGCTGCCGGTCCTCGCCGGGCTGGCGTCCCGTGCGTTCCGGGCCGACCTGGGCCGGCTCAACCGCTTCGGCCCGCACGACCGTCGCTGGCTGCGCGCCGCCCTGCGCCGCGACAGGCGGCCGGCGTCCCGCCCGGCGGGGAAGTTCAACGCCGGGCAGAAGCTGTACGCGTCGTGGATCGCGGGGGCGGCGCTGGTGATGCTCGGCACCGGCCTGATGATGTGGTTCACCCGGCTCACACCGCTGGTGTGGCGGACCGGTGCGACCTTCGTCCACGACTGGCTGGCCCTGACCGTCGGTGTCGTCCTGGCCGGCCACATCGGCATGGCGCTCGGCGACCCCGAGGCCCGCCGCGGTCTGCGGACCGGCACCGTCGGCCGCGACTGGGCCGAACGGGAGCACCCCCTGTGGCGGCCCTGAGGGCCCGCTGAGCCCCGGCGCGGACGCCGAGTGCCCTGCCGACGCGGAGTGCCCTGCCGGGGTGGAGTGCCCTGCCGGGTCCGAGTGCCCTGCCGGGGCCGCGGGATCCGCCGGGGTCCGGGGCCCCGGTCGTGTGCGGTGACCCCTTGAATTCAAGGCCGTGTGCGGGGCCCGGCCGTGTGCGTGGGCCCGGGGGGAGGCGGGGGGCCTGACCCCGGCCCCGCGCCCGCCCCAGCCCGTCCCCGAGGTGCGCCCGGACGCGTCGACCGCGCGCGTGGCCGACCGCGGGCGGTCGAGACGCGGTCAAGGTCGGCGGGGCGTTCCGGACGACGGCGAACCGGCCGGATCCGTGCGGCCGCCCGCAGTCCCTTCCCGGCGGCCGTCGCCGTCCGCCGCGAGCCGGTCGAGCCACTCGCGCAGCAGGTGCTGCTCGGCGTCGCTCAGGACATCGGCATCGTCGGGGAGGGCGGCGCGCAGCGCGCGGGCCGCCGCGGGGGGCCCGCTCTCCGCGGCGGGGACCGTCGGTTCGGCGCGGGTGACGGCGGCGACCATGGCCTCGCGCAGGACGGTCAGCAGTGCCGGGTTGCGGCGGTCCGCCGGGGTGGAGTGCCAGGTGGTGACCGCGCCCCGGCCGGTGGCCTGGATGATCTGCGCGGCCAGTTCCTCGTCGACCCGCAGCCACCCCCCGGCCGCCAGCCGGCGCACCCGGCCGTGGAGGATCTCCAGGCCCGCGCGGTGCGCCAGGTCCGCGCCCCGGCCGGTGGCCCTGTTCATCACCGCGAACAACTCGGGGCGGGAGATCCCGAACTCCACCACCGTGTCCCAGCCGCGGCGCAGATCCTCCACCGCGTCCTGCGGTTCGGGATCGAGCAGCGCGCGCTTGCTCTCCAGGAACTGCGCGTAGCCGTGCTCCGCGACGGCCTCGAGGAGCCCCTCCTTGTCGCCGAAGAGGCGGTAGATCGCCGGCGGCTGCATGCCGGCCGCAGCGGCGACCGCGCGGGTGCTCACCGCGTCCGGGCCGCCGTTCTCCAGTAGCTCGACGGCCGCCTCGACGATGCGGCGGCGGGGACTGTCGAGGGTGTCGCGGGTAACCATGAACCGATGGTATCGAGGATTTGGTTCCATTGATATTCCGGTGTTAGCGTCAAGCTGATTCCACTGGAAACAACCTCGGGAGAACACGTGATCATCGTGACCGGAGCCACCGGGAAGCTCGGCCGTCGCACCGTCGAACGCCTGCTGCAGCGTGTTCCCGCCGACCGCGTCGGCGTCAGCGTCCGCGACCCCCGCAAGACTCGGGACCTCGCCGACCGCGGCGTCCGTGTCCGGCGGGGCAGCTTCGACGACCCCACCTCGCTCGCGCACGCCTTCGAGGGGGCCGAGCGGCTTCTCCTCGTCTCCCTCGACCGCACCGGCGAGGAGTGCGTCACCGGCCATCGCACCGCCGTCGACGCCGCCGTGAAGGCCGGCGTCGGCCGCATCCTCTACACCAGCCAGATGGGCGCCGCCCACGACTCCCGCTTCCAGGCGTGCCGCGACCACGCCCGGACCGAGGACCTGCTGCGCGCCACCGGCCTGCCCTGGACCGCGCTGCGCAACGGCTTCTACGCGGCCAGCGCCCTGCAGTTCCTGGAGTCCGCCCGCCGCACCGGCGACATCGCCCTCCCCGCCGACGGCCCGGTCGCCTGGACCGGCCACGACGACCTCGCCGAGGCCACCGCCGCGGTCCTCGCCGGGGAGGTGCGCTTCGAGGGGCCCACCCCGCCGCTCACCGGCGCTGCGGCGCTCGACTTCGCCGCCGTCGCCGAGATCGCGTCCCGGGCCACCGGGCGGCCCTTCACCCGGACCGTCGTCCCCGACGACGCCTTCCGCGAGCAGGTCCTGGCGCACGGCGCCCCGGCACCGATCGCCGATCTGTTGGTGAGCATCTTCGCGGCGGCGCGGAACGGTGAGTTCACCGCCGTCGACCCGACGCTCGCCGAGCTGATCGGGCGCGAGCCCGCCACCTTCGGAGCCCAGTTGGAGCGAGCCTGGGCCGAGTAGGCCCGGAGCGGTGCGCGAGGGCGTGGGCCGGCACCTGCTCCTCCGGGCCGGGGGCTGGTCAGGGGGCGGGCTCGGGCAGTGCCTCCAGGGCCGTCGCGGCCCGCCCGGCGATCTGCTCCGGGCTGCCCGCGACATCCACCTCGACGCCGGCCTCGTCCGGCTGGAGCGGCTGGAGCGCGGCGAACTGGGAGTCGAGCAGCGCCGTGGGCATGAAGTGCCCCCGCCGCCGCGCCATCCGCTCGGCGATGAGCGCCCGGTCGCCGGTGAGGTGCACGAACACCACGCCGGGAGCGGCGGCCCTGAGGCGGTCCCGGTACGACCGCTTCAGTGCGGAGCAGGCGACGACCCCGCCGAGCCCCGCCCGCCGGTCCGCCCAGGCGCCGATGGCGTCCAACCAGGGCAGCCGGTCCTCGTCGGTGAGCGGGACCCCGGACGTCATCCTGGCGATGTTGGCCGCGGGGTGGAAGTCGTCGCCCTCGGCGTACGGAACGCCGAGCCGGGCTGCCAGCAGGGGACCGATGGTGGTCTTGCCGGTTCCGGCCACGCCCATGACCACGACGACGCGGGGGGTGCTCATCGCTGCCTCGCTGTCCTGTCGACCCGTTGATGCCGGGACACTGAAACCCATTAGGTATGACTAATTCAAGCTCATGTGGCTAATAAGTCTGACTTATTATGGGGGTGGTGCGGCCCGTACCCTGTGCGCATGACCACTCCGGGCCGAGGGCTGCACGGCCGCGTACTGGACACCCTCGGCCCCGCCATCACCGCAGGCGAGTACCCGCCGGGCAGCGTGCTGCGCACGGACGAACTGGCCCAGCGCCTCGAGGTGTCACGCTCGGTGATGCGCGAGGCGCTGCGGGTGCTGGAGTCCATGCACCTGGTGGAGTCCCGCCGCCGGGTGGGCGTGACCGTCCGCCCCAGGTGCGAGTGGGACGTCTACGACCCTCAGGTCATCCGCTGGCGCCTCGCGGGAGCCGACCGGCCGCGGCAGCTGCGCTCGCTCACCGTGCTGCGCTCGGCGGTCGAGCCGGTCGCGGCGGGTCTGGCCGCGCAGCACGCCACCGCCGAGCAGTGCGCCGAACTCACCGAGAGCGCGCTCGGCATGGTGGCCCACTCGCGCGGCCACCGCCTGGAGGGCTACCTCGTCCACGACGTGGCCTTCCACCGGGTGATCCTCCGGGCCTCCGGCAACGAGATGTTCGCCCGCCTCGGTGACGTCGTCGCGGAGGTGCTGACCGGCCGCACCGAGCACGAGGTCATGTTCGAGGATCCCGACCCGGCCGCCGTCACCCTGCACGTCCGGGTCGCGGAGGCGGTGCGCGCGGGCGACGCCGAGGCCGCCGAACGCCTCACCCGAGAGATCACCGTCGGCGCTCTGCGCGAACTGGACATCCTGGCGCCCTAGACCTCCCGCGCCCGGCGGGCCCGCCGGGCGCGGCCGATCGCGGCTCCCGTGAGCGCCCCGCCGTCCGGCCGCCGCTCCGACATGCCCGACCGGGGGCGCGATGTGCCCGGTCAGGGGCTGCGGGGGTGTCCGGCCGGGGCTGCGGGGGCGTCCGCCCGGAGCTACTGGCCCGGGAAGTCCCCGTCCACGTACACCCAGGCCCCGTCCACCCGCTCGAAGCGGCTGCGCTCGTGCAGTGAGCCGCCCCGGTACGACGCCCGGAAGGTCACCGTGCCCGTGGTGTGGAAGGCCGATCCGCCGCTGGTGCCGAGGATCTCCAGTCCCGTCCACCGCATCCCCGGGTCCAGGTCGAGCCGCTCGGGCCGGGTCCGCGGGTGCCAGGTGCGCAGCAGGTATCCCGCGTCCTGCTTCACGAAGGCGCTGTAGCGGGAGCGCATCAGCGCCTCGGCGGTGGGTGCCGCCGCGGCGCCCGTGTGCCGACGTCCGCAGCAGTTCCCGTACGGTTCGGCCAGGCCGCAGGGGCAGGAGGGCGAGGTCATGCCCGCCATTGTGCCCGTTCGCCGCGGGGGGGGGGGGGGGGGGGGGGGGGGGGGGGGGGGGGGGGGGGG
>NZ_JBJZOJ010000087.1:0-26578 GCF_047200655.1 Streptomyces sp. MS06 | reverse complement strand
GCCGGGGTGCGGCTTCAGCAGTTGTTGCCTGGGGGCGTCCTCGGACACCCCCACGCGCGTTGCCCGTGCGGCGCGCGGGGTCGCGCGTGCCGCACGGGCAACGGGGAGGGGACCAGGGGGAGAAGCGGGGGAGCGGAGGGACGGCCGCGGCCCGGTCGCCGGCCGGAGGGGAAGCCGGCCGGCGACCGGGCCGGTGGGGGTCCGGCTGGAGGGGGGTCCGGCCGGACGGATGAGGGTCGGCGCCGGTCCTAGACGACGTCCTCGGCGGGGGCGGGGGCGGCCGCCACCGGCTCCCGCGCCTCCTTCGGGGCGACGTCGCCGGACTGCAGCGCCGCCTTGAAGCGGGCCAACTCCTGCTTGACGAACGGTGCGAGCAGGTACAGGCCGATGATGTTGACCAGGGCCAGCAGGAACAGCACCGCGTCGGTGAAGTCGAGCACGCTGCCGAAGGTGAGCACCGCGCCGATCACGATGAACAGGCAGAAGATGACCTGGTAGGTCCGCTCGCTGGCGGTGCTCTTGCCGAACAGGTGGGTCCACGCCTTCAGGCCGTAGTACGACCAGGTGATCATGGTCGAGACGGCGAACAGGACGACGGCCACGGTGAGCAGCTTCGGGAACCACGGCAGCACGGTCTCGAAGGCCGAGGAGGTGACGGTGACGCCGTCCGCCTTGGTGCCGTCCGCCGCGTACTGGGCCTTGGCGTCGTTCCAGAAGCCGCTGTCGGCGATGACGATGGTCAGCGCGGTCATGGTGCAGACGACGACGGTGTCGATGAACGGGCCGATCAGCGCGACCAGGCCCTCGGTCACCGGGTAGCGGGTCTTCACCGCGGAGTGCGCGATGGGCGCCGAGCCGAGGCCGGCCTCGTTGGAGAAGGCGGCCCGGGTGAAGCCGACGATCAGCGCGCCGACGACACCGCCGACCACGCCCTGGCCGGTGAACGCCTCGTGGAAGATCGAGCCGAACGCGGCCGGGACCTCGGTGGCGTTGGTGAGGATGACGATCAGGCAGGCGGCGACGTAGAGGACGGCCATGCCCGGCACCAGGCGGCTGGCGACCTTGCCGATCGACTTGATGCCGCCGAGGATCACCGCGCCGACGACCACGGCCAGCACCACGCCCATGATCAGGGCGGAGCCGCTGCCGCCGAACACGCCGTCCGCGCCGCCCGTGACGTTGCGGATCTGGGTGACGGTCTGGTTGGCCTGGAACATGTTGCCGCCGCCGATGCCGAACAGCAGGATCATGACGGCCGCGAGACCGGCGAGCACCTTGCCGATGAGGGCACCGCCCGCGCCGGGCAGCCGCTCGGCGAGGCCCTTGCTCAGGTACTTCATCGGGCCGCCGGAGAACGACCCGTCCTCGTGCTGGTCGCGGTAGCGCACACCGAGGGTGCACTCCACGAACTTCGACGCCATGCCGAGCAGACCGCACAGCACCATCCAGAACGTGGCGCCGGCCCCGCCGATGGTGATCGCGACGCCGACACCGGCGATGTTGCCGAGTCCGACCGTGCCGGACAGCGCCGAGGACAGCGCCTGGAAGTGGGTGATCTCGCCGGGGTCGTCGTCGCGGCTGTAGCGGCCGCGCAGCAGGTTCAGCGACAGCTTGATGCTGCGGAACTGAATGAACCCGAAATAGAGGGTGAAGACCGCACCCGCGACCACCAGCCAGGCCACGATCCATGGGAATGTGATCCCACCGATGGTGACGTCGGCGAAGACGAAGTTGCCGAGTCCTGTGGCGAGCGGGTCGAAGACCGCGTTGATCTTGTCCTCGATCTGTCCGAGGACGCCCTCCTGAGCCATGGTGATCCTTTCCGCCGACCCGTCGACCTGGCGACGCACCGGTGCCGACCGGGCCCGAACTGGGGGACTGAAACTGTCGGGAACCCGTGTGCAACCCGAACCGCGTCGGGTTTCGGGAAACCGTAGGTGGTGCCGGCAGACAGCGATGTCGTACAACCGGACAAAGAACCGGCGGGTACGCCGTCAAAGTGACGTTTGGTCGCGAGCATGACATCCCCTCGGTTCGGGTGTGGCGACCCCGCTCGGGTGATCGTCAACTGATAGATTCCCAGGCCTGATTGCATTGCGCGGCTACGATCCGCAGCTGACACGGGGGTATGGCTTCTTGATCCGGGGGGACGACAGTACAAACGTGCGTCAACGCCCAGAGGTGCACAAAGGGCGCCAACCAGACCGTCCCCCGACGCCCGCCGGGCCGTGACACCGGTCACCTCGAGTCCCGTCCGCTCCCCTCGGTCACCACACCGCGACCTTCCGTGACCGAGTGGCCCCGTGAAGCGCCCGGCCCGAACGCTCTGCCGCCCCCACCCCGGCACCTTCCGCCTCTGCCGCCGCCCGCGCCTTCACCGTGCCCTCCGGCCCCAGCCACCCCTTCCGAAGCCCCCCAACCTCACGTCCCCCTGCCGCAGCCCCGGAAGCAAGGACAGGAACCATGTACCGAGCCCCCCTGACGCTCCGAGTCGCCACCGCGGCACTGCTCCTCGGCGCCACCGCGGTCGGCTGCGGTTCCGGCACCGGGCGCGACGACACCGCGCACGGCCTGACCACCGTCACCCCCGCGCCCGACGACCCGACCGGCCCGGCCACGGACGGACGGTCCGCGGAGCAGCTCATCGAGCAGACCAACGACACGATGCAGAGCCTCGCCTTCAGCGGGGTCGGCTCGACCACGTCCTTCGACGGCGGGGTCACGCTGCTCGCCTGGAACCCGGAACGCGGGCTGCACATGTCCTACTCGGCCACCGCCGACGACCGCCAGGACATGTACTGCAAGGACGGACTCCTCTACACCAGCGCCCCGCTGCTCGCGCGCAGCCTCCGGGCCCAGGGGGTGCGGATCACCGTCCCCGACCGGCTCAGGGACGTCTACGTCACCAAGCAGACCGACGACGACTGCACCGTCTACTTCCTGATACCGCCCATCGGGACCCTCGCCCCCGGCAAGGACACGACCATCGACGGCAAGCGGGCCCGCGCCATCGAGGTGAGGACCTCCGGCACCTTCTCCACCTACTACGTCAGCGCCGACGACCCCGCCCGCATCCTCAAGCTGAAGTCCGTCCGCAACGGGCGCACCAGCAGCACCACCTACTCCGACTTCGGCAGGAAGCAGGACTTCACCCTGCCCGACCCGGACCGCACCCTGACCATGAAGCAGTTTCGGGACGAGGTCGGCAGCACCAGCGGCACCGGCACGAACGACACGGGCCACGGCTGACACGGGCCACGGCTGACGTCCGGTGCGTCCGACACCCCTGGGCGTCGATCAAGCTCTCGGCCCCGCACCGATTCGATCACAGGTTCGCAAGGTCCGTTCCAACCCTCTGTGCGACCGCCCTGAGCTGGGCGAACAATGCATCCGCAGATCTTGTGCAGTCCTTCCGCACGTCCCACGCCGACGAGAGAGCAGCCGTGAGCACCGTCCCGCCCCCCGAGCACCCCGACGAGCAGCCCGGCGAGCAGCCGTCGATATCCGACGAGCAGTGGGAGTCCTTCCAGCGGGCGGCCGCCGAGGACGGCGGCCGCAACGCGCCGAAGGAGCCCTCCGCGCGCGCCCGGATGGTGGCGCGCCGGCTGCGGCAGCAGGACGCGGCGAACGCCGCCGACGGATCCCGGGGCGGCGGACGGCGCCGGTGGGGGCGCAAGCGGGCGGCGAAGCCGCAGCCCTCGACCCCGCCCGGCTGGCGCACCGGGCCCGCCTGGCAGGAGATGAACGGCACCGCCGGTCGACGGCGCCGGGCCAAGTCGGCCTTCGGGGTGCTGCTGGCGCTCGGAGTGGCCGTGGTCGCCGTGCGGCCGTCGCTGGTCACGGACCACATCCCGGGCATCGGGTCGACGGCGTCCGACGACTCGTCCGCGTCCGGCGACCCGTTCGCGTCCGGCGACGCCTCGCCGACCCCGCTGCCCGCCGAGACGGCCCTGCCCTCCGCCGCTCCCGCCGACACCGACGGCTACAGCGTGCCGGACCGCGCGCACCCGTTCCGCGACTCACCGGCGATCGGCTGGGCCGAGGGCGCCGACGCGATCGTGCTGCCGGCCGCGAAGGCGGTACCCGGCATGACCAAGGCCGAGGTGGCGCTCGCGCTGCGGAACACCAAGGCCTTCCTGGTCGACGCCAACCTCGACCCGGCCGTCCTGCGGGGCGGGCAGCCCGACAAGGCGCTGGCCCTGCTCGACCCGAAGAACCCGAAGCAGATCGCGAGGCTGCGCCAGGACCTGCGCAAGCCGACCCAGGACGACGACCCGCTCTCGGTGTTCACCCGCTTCGACCCCGAGGAGGCGGTGCCGGCCGGCGACGTGGTCAAGGTGCGCGGCCACATGACGTTCTCCGCCGCACGGCGCGGCGAGGTCCGGGTGCACGCCGACTACAGCTTCGTCTACCCGCTGGTGAAGGCCGACGCGGGCGGCGGCGCCGGCGACACCGTGGCCCGCACCATCATCCGCCGCGACCTCACCGTGACGGTGGCGCACCCCGGTACCTGGCTGGCCACCAAGGGCAAGCTGTGGATGGAGAACAGGGACTCCGAGTTCTACAACGACGCCTGCGGCATCCACGACGGCTGGTTCCACCCCACCTTCCCCTACGACACCCCGGCCGGCGACCAGCCCAGCGGACCCGCCTCCGACCCCTACGACCGCACCAAGCCGCTGAGCGGCGGCAGCGGCGGCAGCGGCGCGGGCACCGGCGCGGGCGGAACGAGCGGCACGGCGGGCGGGGACACACCGGCCGCCGACGACCAGTGCGGGACGGTCAGCCGCACCTGACGCGCCCGGGACCGTCACCCGCAGCCGAAGCGCAGGGACTGGCACCCGCACCCGGCGCGTCCGCGGTGGCAGCCCGGCGACAGCGGTGCGGGCCCCCGGCACGAGCCGGGAGCCCGCTGCGCTCGGCGGCCTCCGGTGCCGGTCAGACCCGCTGCCAGAGCGCCGGGACGTTCGGCGGCTCCCAGCCGGTCTGCGCCTGGTGGCCCTGGATGCAGCGGTAGGTCGCGCCGCCGTAGGTGACCAGGTCGCCCGCCTGGTAGACGGTGCCGGCCGCCCAGGTGCCCTGCGGGTCACCGGGGTCGCCCGGGTCGCCAGGGTCACCGGGGTCGCCGGTCGTGGTCCTCAGCGTCAGGCCGTACGTCTGGAGCAGCGGGTTGATCGGCTGGAAGAACGTCGTACCGCCGCTGGTGCAGTCGCCGGAGCCGCCCGAGGTGACACCCTGGGCCTGGCTGCCGGAGATGTAGGAGCCGCCCGAGTCGCCGGGCTCCGCGCACACCGTGGTGCGGGTGACGCCGGAGACGGTGCCCTCCTGGTAGGTCACGCTGGTGTTCAACTGCTGCACGGTGCCGCAGTGCCAGCCGCTGGTGGAACCGGAGCGGCACACGGACGCGCCGACCGTCGCCTGCGCCGAGCCGGTCACCTGCACGTTCTGGCCGCTCGCGCCCTTGACGTACGGTGTCGCCGTCCAACTGGAGTTCACCGCCACCCAGGACATGTCGTTGCCGGGGAAGACCGAGGCCTGGAAGGTGCCCTGGGACACCTGGTTGTACCCGGCGGTGGTGCTGCCGGCCCGGCCGCAGTGGCCCGCACTGGCGAAGCCCTGCTGGGTGCCCCGGGTGACCGGGAAGCCGATGGAGCAGCGGGTGCTGCCGTCGATGTAGTACGCCTCGCCGCCGCGCAGGTCGTACAGCGGGCGGGGCCGCTCGGCCGACTTCTCGACGCGGACCAGGGACCGGTCGACACCGGCCGCGGCGAGGAAGGAACGCGCGGCGGCCGGGCGGACCGCCTGCACGACCAGGGAGTTGGTGCGGACGTCGACGTACCAGACCGGCGCGTCGGTGCTGCCGCGGTGCGCGGCCGCCGCCCGGTCCAGGCGTGCCTTGGCCGCGTCCAGCACGGACAGCGGGTGGCGTACGACGACCGCCTCGGCGCCGCCCGCCTCGATCGCGGGCACGTCGCGGGCGTCGGCGGTGGCCACGGTCAGCGCCCCGGACTCCCTGCCGTGCACCCAGGCCCCCGCCCAGTCCGCGCCGAGCGCGGCCCGCAGCCACCCGGCCGCGGCGCCCGCCTCCGCCTCGTTGGCCAGGCGCTGCCGCGCCTGCCGCCGGTCCAGGCCGAGGTCGCGCTGCATGGCGCGGAGCAGCGCGGGGGGCGCGGCGGTGGTGTGGAGGGCTTCGGCCGCGGTGGGCGGAGCGGGGTCCGAAGCCGCCGTCCCGGCGCTCGCGGAGCCGCTGAGCCCGGCCACGAGCAGGGCGGCAGTCGCCGCCGCGGCGGCGCACGCGGATCTGGTGACGCGCTGGAGCATGGGGGAACTCCTCGATGTCGGTGGGGAAGTGACGACACCGTAGGAAGGGCCGGGCAGCGCGCATAAGACATCGGCTGACCCCCTGGGCCGGTGTTATGGAACGGGCGCGGCTCAGGGAACGGCCCGCGCACCGCCGCCGGGTTCCCGGCTGCCGTCCGCGCCGGCCAGCCACGCCGCGTACGTGTCGCTGCGCCCCGCCGCGTCCGCGTGCGCGCCCCGCGCCTGCGCCAGCACCGTCGCCGCGATGTCCGGGCGCCCGCCCGCCGGCAGCCAGCCCAGCAGGTGCCGCCAGGTCAGGGGGGTGCCGGTCAGCGGGCGGGTGACCAGGCCGGGCGTAGGGGGGAACGTGGCCCGGCACAGGCCCACCGCCCGGCCGACCTGCACCAGGTGCACACAGGACGCGGTGTCCGTCTCGTACATCCGGCGGGGGCTGAAGCCGGCGCGGGCGCAGGCCGCGGTGAAGCAGTCGGCGAAGCAGCCGTCGCCGGGCACGCAGGCCCACTCCTCGTCCGCCAGCGCGGCCAGGTCCACCTCCGGGAGAGCGGCCAGCGGATGGTCGTCCAGCAGCATCACGAACACCGGGTCGACGGCAATCTCCCGCCACCGCAGATGCTCCGGGCCCGGCGGGGGAGCGGAGCCGCAGGTGCCGAGCACGGCGAAGTCGAGACGCCCCGCGGTGACCAGCTCCGCCAACTCCTGCTCCGACCAGGAGGCCCGGGTCGACACCGCCGCGTCGGGCGCCGCCCGGGCCAGCCGGTCGACCAGCGCGCCCAGCAGCGGGCCGTGCGTGCCGCCCAGGCGGAGCCGCAGCCGCCGCGTCTCCGGGTGGGCGTCACGGGCGAACCGCGTGGCCTCCTGCTGGAGTTCGCTGACCGCGGGCAGCACGATCCGGGTGCGCTCCAGGACCAGTTCGCCCAGCGCGGTGGCCCGCACCCCGTGCCGGCCCCGCTCGAACAACTCACCGCCCAGGGTGCGTTCGATGCGCCTGAGCTGGGCGCTCAGCGCGGGCTGCGCCAGGCCGAGCGCCGTCGCCGCCCGGGTCAGACTGCCCGCCTCGGCGATCGCCCGGATCGCCCTCAGGTGCCGCAACTCCAGCTCCATGAAGGGAGCTTGCGCGGTCCACGGGGCGGGGGCAAGAGGGCGGTCTGGACCAATCCGGCCCACCGGTCCGCCGCCGGGTTAGCCTCGCAGGTCCGCCGACCGGTCCGCCTCACCCGGTCCGCCTCACTCGGACCGAGGCCCGGTCTGCCTCACCGGCCGAGCCCACCCGCCGACTGCGGCCTGCCCGCCCCGCCCTCAGCGGCGGCCACCCGGGACAGCAGCTTCGCGTACACCGCGGCGGCCGCCGCCGCGATCGTCGGCAGGACCGCCAGCGCGAGGATGCCCAGCAGGGCGGGCCACTGGTGCAGTGCATCCTCGCGGCAGGCGGGGGCGCTCTGCGTGGGGTCCAGCAGCGGGCCCCGGCACAGCCGATCGGTCCCCCGGTACGAGGTGCGCTCCGGGCCGTAGTCGGCGAGCAGCAGGAAGGCGAACCACCCCCACATGCCAAGGGCCAGGAACGCCCATCCGATCGACCACTTGTCCACCCGCCGCGCGTCCCGGCGGCACTCCTCGGCCGCGGTGTCCGCCGACGGCGCGGTATCCGCCCCGGCGGCGGCCGTGCCGCCCATGGCGGTCGCCTCGGCTGCGACGGCAGTCTCGCCTGCGGCGGTCGCCCTGCCCGCGGTGGTCGCGGTGGTCGCGGTGGTCGCGGTCGTGCCCCGCGCCGGGTCCTCTGTCGTCACGGATCGCTCTCCCCCTGTGAATCGGCACCGCCATGATGGCCCGCCGCCCGCAGGGTCGGTGAAGCGGGGGGAAACCCGGTGGGACGCGGTGGTGGCGGTTGCGGCAACGTTGCGGCCGCTGTGCGCGGATCATCCCCTTCTGATCCGAATGGGCTCATGGCGTCGCCGTAACGTGAGCCGCCCGGTGACCGCCCGGCCCGGGAGAGGCCTTCGCGAATGGGCAGGTAGTGATGGATGCCGACGGGGGAGCCCCCATGTCCGCGGGAGGAGCGGTGTGGGGGCCGGGCGGGCCGCCGTCGCAGTTCGCCGCGGCCGACCGGGTCCAGCAGCCGGCCCCGCCCTCCCGGCTCGAAGGCCCCCACCACCGCGGAGACCCGCCCGCCCCGCACGGCCACCGCATGCGCAGGCGGACCCCCGCCCGTGCCGAGCGGACCGGCGGCCGGCTCTACGCCGTGGACGCCATCCGCCTGGCCGCCGCACTCATGGTCGCCCTGCACCACTACGCCGGCACCTTCCGCGCGAACCGGCCGCACAACCTCATCTGGGACCGGCCGGTGTCCCGCATCATGCCCACGGTGTTCCACGTGGCGTCCTACGGCTGGATCGGCGTCGAGATCTTCTTCGTGGTCAGCGGCTTCGTCATCTGCATGTCCTGCTGGGGGCGCACCCCGCGCCAGTTCTTCGTCTCCCGGGTGATCCGGCTCTACCCGGCGTACTGGTTCGCCGTGCTGTTCACCACGGGAGTGCTCGCCGCGGTGCCGGACGTGTGGCAGCGGCTGCGGATGCGGGACGTGCTGCTCAACCTCACCATGCTCCAGTCCGGCTCCGGCGTGCCGAACGTCGACGGCGTCTACTGGACCCTCTGGTCCGAGCTGCGCTTCTACCTGCTGTTCCTGGCCGTCGTCGCCACCGGGCTCACCTATCGCAAGGTCGTGCTGTTCTGCTGCGTGTGGGGTGCCGCGGCGATGCTGGCCCCGGCCTCCGGCTTCCGGCCGCTGCTCCTGGTGGCCGACCCGGACGCGGCCTGGTACTTCATCGCGGGACTCGCCCTCTACCTGATGCACCGGTTCGGCCAGGACCTGCTGCTGTGGGGCATCCTCGGCATGGCGTGGCTGATGGGTCAGCGGGAGCTGGGGCAGCGCATCGACAACGTCGAGCACGTGTCCGGCTGGCGCGGCAGCGTGCTGATCCTCACCGTGTTCCTGCTGGTGATGGTCGCCGTGGCGCTCGGCGCCACCGACCGCCTCCGGTGGCGCGGGCTGGCCACCGCGGGCAGCCTCACCTACCCGCTGTACCTGATGCACTACGCGGTGGGCACGACGGTGATCCACCGGTTGCGGGACACCATGGACGCGCGTCTGCTGGTCGCGGTGGTGATCGCCGGGTTCCTGCTGCTGAGCTGGGCGGTGCACCGCTGGTTCGAGCGGCCGCTCGCCCGGCTGGTCAAGCGGGGGCTGGACACGTCGTTCGCGCGACTGCGGAACGCGGGGGAGCCGGCCTGAGGCCGGGCAACGGCGCGACCCGCTCCGCACCCCGCTCCGCAACCCGGTTCGGAACCCGCTCCGGACCCGGGTCGGCGACCGCCCGCCACCCCTGCGATCAGGGGGAACGCCGGTCCGCGCGGCCCCGCGTGTTTGACCCGCGGCGAGTCCCGGGTACCCTCTTCCGCTCGATTGGCCAGCCCCCTGCCCCGTATGGCAGACTGTCCGAGTTGCTCGGTCGAGTGTTGATGCTGCACGCCTCCCGCCGGGAGGACCGGAAGCGAGTCCCACAGTACTCGTCAACCCCATGCGGGTTGGACGTACGGGAATCTTCCGGGAAGTGTGGGCGCGGCACCGGCCAGGCACCCGGTGGGCCTTCCGTCCCCGGTCTGCGGTTCCGGTAGGGCCGTGTGCATTCCCCGCAGGGATGTTCGAACAAGGGGCATCTGTGTCAGCGGGAGCGCGACACGCCCGACCGCGTGGGTCGGAGGAGGACGGTTATCGCAAACACCGGGTTCCGGAGCTGTAGAGAGACAGGACTACGAAGTAGCCATGGCGGGACAGAAGATCCGCATCCGGCTCAAGGCCTACGACCACGAGGTCATCGACTCCTCGGCGAAGAAGATCGTCGAGACGGTGACCCGTACTGGTGCGTCGGTCGCGGGCCCGGTGCCGCTGCCCACTGAGAAGAACGTGTACTGCGTCATCAAGTCGCCGCACAAGTACAAGGACTCGCGCGAGCACTTCGAGATGCGCACGCACAAGCGCCTGATCGACATCCTCGACCCGACGCCCAAGACCGTTGACTCTCTGATGCGACTCGACCTCCCGGCCGGTGTCGACATCGAGATCAAGCTCTGAGGCCGGTGATCTGAGAGATGGCTAAGCAGATCAAGGGCATCCTGGGCGAGAAGCTCGGCATGACGCAGGTCTGGGACGAGAACAACCGCGTCGTCCCGGTGACCGTCGTCAAGGCCGGACCGAACGTCGTCACCCAGGTCCGTACGAACGACGCGGACGGCTACGAGTCCGTCCAGATCGCCTTCGGCGAGATCGACCCGCGCAAGGTGAACAAGCCCCTCAAGGGCCACTTCGCGAAGGCCGACGTCACCCCCCGTCGCCACCTCGTCGAGATCCGCACCGCGGACGCCGCCGAGTACACCCTCGGCCAGGAGGTCACCGCCGAGGTGTTCGAGGCCGGCGTGAAGGTCGACGTGACCGGCAAGAGCAAGGGCAAGGGCTTCGCCGGTGTCATGAAGCGCCACAACTTCCGTGGCCTCGGCGCCGGACACGGTACCCAGCGCAAGCACCGCTCCCCCGGCTCCATCGGCGGCTGCGCCACCCCGGGCCGTGTGTTCAAGGGCCTCCGCATGGCGGGTCGCATGGGCAACGAGCGGGTCACCACCCAGAACCTGACCGTCCACGCCGTTGACGCGGAGAAGGGTCTGCTGCTCATCAAGGGCGCGGTTCCCGGTCCGAACGGCGGCCTCGTCCTGGTCCGCACCGCGGCCAAGGGGGCCTGAGGTAAGCCGATGAGTACTTCGACTAGCATTGACATCCTTTCGCCGGTGGGCGACAAGGCCGGTTCCGTCGAGCTCCCCGCGGAGATCTTCGACGCCAAGGTCAGCGTCCCGCTGATCCACCAGGTCGTCGTCGCGCAGCTGGCCGCTGCCCGCCAGGGCACGCACAAGACCAAGACGCGCGGCGAGGTCCGCGGCGGTGGCAAGAAGCCGTACCGCCAGAAGGGCACCGGCCGCGCCCGCCAGGGCTCGACCCGCGCGCCGCAGTTCGCCGGTGGTGGCGTCGTGCACGGCCCCGTGCCGCGCGACTACTCGCAGCGGACCCCGAAGAAGATGAAGGCCGCCGCCCTCCGCGGTGCCCTCACCGACCGGGCCCGCCACAACCGCATCCACGTCGTCGCCGGCGTGGTCGAGGGCGAGAACCCCAGCACCAAGGCCGCCAAGAGCCTGTTCGGCAAGATCAGCGAGCGCAAGAACCTGCTCCTGGTCGTCGACCGCTCCGACGAGGCCGCGTGGCTGTCCGCCCGCAACCTGCCCCAGGTGCACATCCTGGAGCCGGGCCAGCTGAACACGTACGACGTTCTCGTCTCGGACGACGTGGTCTTCACCCAGGCCGCTTTCGAGTCCTTCGTCGCCGGCCCGCAGAAGGCCAACGACAACGAAGGGAGCGAGGCCTGATGGCTACGCGTCACCCGAGCATCGCCTCCAAGGCTGCGAAGGCCGCCAAGGCCGCGCGCGTCGCCAAGGCGCGCCGCCACGCCACCGAGGGCAAGAACACCGTCGTCACCCCGGCCAGCAAGGCGTACACGGACCCCCGTGACGTGCTGCTGAAGCCGGTCGTGTCCGAGAAGAGCTACGCACTGCTCGACGACAACAAGTACACGTTCATCGTCGACCCGCGTGCCAACAAGACCCAGATCAAGGAGGCCGTCCAGGCGGTCTTCGACGTCAAGGTCACCGGGGTCAACACGATCAACCGCCAGGGCAAGCGCAAGCGGACCCGCACCGGGTTCGGCCAGCGTGCCGCCACCAAGCGCGCGATCGTGACCCTCGCCGAGGGCGACCGTATCGACATCTTCGGCGGTCCGACCTCCTGACGGAGGTCGTGAGCGTCCAGATTTCGGAAGAACTTCCGAGGACTGAGAGACAATGGGTATCCGCAAGTACAAGCCGACGACTCCTGGCCGTCGTGGCGCCAGCGTCGCCGACTTCGTCGAGGTCACGCGGTCCACGCCGGAGAAGTCGCTGGTCCGTCCGCTGCACAGCAAGGGCGGCCGTAACAATTCCGGTCGTGTGACCGTTCGCCACCAGGGTGGCGGACACAAGCGCGCCTACCGCGTGATCGACTTCCGTCGTCACGACAAGGACGGCGTGCCGGCGAAGGTCGCGCACATCGAGTACGACCCCAACCGCACCGCGCGCATCGCGCTGCTGCACTACGCGGACGGCGAGAAGCGCTACATCCTCGCGCCGCGTGGCCTCGGCCAGGGCGACCGCATCGAGAACGGCCCCGCGGCCGACATCAAGCCGGGCAACAACCTCGCCCTGCGCAACATCCCGGTCGGTACCACGATCCACGCGATCGAGCTCCGTCCGGGCGGTGGCGCGAAGCTCGCCCGCTCCGCGGGTGCCTCGGTGCAGCTGCTGGCCCGTGAGGGCGCCATGGCGACCCTGCGCATGCCGTCCGGCGAGATCCGCATGGTGGACGCGCGCTGCCGCGCCACCGTCGGTGAGGTCGGCAACGCCGAGCAGAGCAACATCAACTGGGGCAAGGCAGGCCGCAAGCGGTGGCTGGGCGTCCGCCCGACCGTCCGCGGTGTGGTCATGAACCCGGTCGACCACCCGCACGGTGGTGGTGAGGGCCGGACCTCCGGTGGCCGCCACCCCGTGTCCCCGTGGGGCAAGAAGGAAGGCCGTACTCGTTCTCCCAAGAAGGCGAGCAACAAGTACATCGTCCGCCGCCGCAAGACGAACAAGAAGCGCTAAGGACGGGTTGAGATGCCTCGTAGCCTGAAGAAGGGGCCCTTCGTCGACGACCACCTCATGAAGAAGGTGGACGCCCAGAACGAAGCCGGCACCAAGAACGTCATCAAGACCTGGTCCCGCCGCTCGATGATCGTCCCGGCCATGCTGGGCCACACCCTCGCGGTGCACAACGGCAAGACCCACATCCCGGTGTTCGTCACCGAGTCGATGGTCGGCCACAAGCTCGGCGAGTTCTCGCCGACCCGCACCTTCCGGGGCCACGTCAAGGATGACCGGAAGTCGAAGCGCCGCTAAGCGGATCGCATTCAGACAAGTAAGAAACTCTGAAGGGACAACCATGGAAGCCAGGGCCCAGGCGCGGTACATCCGCGTCACGCCCATGAAGGCCCGCCGTGTGGTGGACCTCATCCGTGGCATGGACGCCACGGAGGCCCAGGCTGTTCTGCGATTCGCTCCGCAGGCAGCCTCGGTTCCGGTCGGCAAGGTGCTCGACAGCGCCATCGCCAACGCCGCGCACAACTACGACCACACCGACGCCGACAGCCTCTTCATCTCCGAGGCCTACGTCGACGAGGGCCCGACCCTGAAGCGGTTCCGGCCGCGCGCCCAGGGCCGCGCCTACCGGATCCGCAAGCGGACCAGCCACATCACCGTGGTCGTCAGCAGCAAGGAAGGAACCCGGTAATGGGCCAGAAGGTAAACCCGCACGGGTTCCGGCTCGGTGTCACCACCGACTTCAAGTCGCGCTGGTACGCCGACAAGCTGTACAAGGACTACGTCAAGGAAGACGTCGCCATCCGCCGGATGATGACGTCCGGCATGGAGCGCGCCGGCATCTCCAAGGTGGAGATCGAGCGCACCCGCGACCGCGTCCGCGTCGACATCCACACCGCCCGCCCCGGCATCGTCATCGGCCGCCGCGGCGCCGAGGCCGACCGGATCCGCGGTGACCTGGAGAAGCTGACCGGCAAGCAGGTCCAGCTGAACATCCTCGAGGTCAAGAACCCGGAGACGGACGCTCAGCTGGTGGCCCAGGCCGTCGCCGAGCAGCTGTCCTCCCGCGTCTCCTTCCGCCGCGCCATGCGCAAGAGCATGCAGTCGGCGATGAAGGCGGGCGCCAAGGGCATCAAGATCCAGTGCGGTGGCCGCCTCGGCGGCGCCGAGATGTCCCGCTCGGAGTTCTACCGCGAGGGCCGCGTGCCCCTGCACACCCTCCGCGCGAACGTGGACTACGGCTTCTTCGAGGCCAAGACGACCTTCGGCCGCATCGGCGTGAAGGTCTGGATCTACAAGGGCGACGTCAAGAACATCGCCGAGGTCCGCGCCGAGAACGCCGCCGCGCGTGCGGGCAACCGCCCGTCCCGCGGTGGTTCGGACCGCCCGGCCCGTGGTGGCCGCGGCGACCGGCGCGGTCGCAAGCCGCAGCAGGCTCAGCAGGCTGCCGAGGCCCCCAAGGCCGAGGCGCCCAAGGCCGATGCTCCGGCTGAGAGCACCGGAACGGAGGCCTGACCGTCATGCTGATCCCCCGTAGGGTCAAGCACCGCAAGCAGCACCACCCCAAGCGCAACGGCATGGCCAAGGGTGGTACGCAGGTCGCGTTCGGCGAGTACGGCATCCAGGCGATGACCCCGGCGTACGTCACGAACCGCCAGATCGAGGCGGCTCGTATCGCCATGACCCGCCACATCAAGCGTGGCGGCAAGGTCTGGATCAACATCTACCCGGACCGGCCGCTGACCAAGAAGCCCGCCGAGACCCGCATGGGTTCCGGTAAGGGCTCGCCGGAGTGGTGGATCGCGAACGTCAAGCCCGGACGCGTGATGTTCGAGCTGTCCTACCCGAACGAGAAGATCGCCCGTGAGGCGCTGACCCGTGCGGCCCACAAGCTGCCGATGAAGTGCCGGATCGTCAAGCGCGAGGCAGGTGAAGCGTGATGTCGGCCGGCACCAAGGCGTCCGAGCTGCGCGAGCTGGGCAACGAGGAGCTGCTGAACAAGCTCCGCGAGGCCAAGGAAGAGCTGTTCAACCTCCGCTTCCAGGCGGCGACCGGCCAGCTCGAGAACCACGGCCGTCTCAAGGCGGTCCGCAAGGACATCGCCCGGATCTACACCCTCATGCGTGAGCGTGAGCTCGGCATCGAGACGGTGGAGAACGCCTGATGAGCGAGAGCAACGTGACTGAGAAGAAGGAAGAGCGCGGTTTCCGCAAGACCCGCGAGGGTCTCGTCGTCAGCGACAAGATGGACAAGACCGTCGTCGTCGCCGTCGAGGACCGCGTCAAGCACGCGCTGTACGGCAAGGTCATCCGCCGTACCAACAAGCTCAAGGCGCACGACGAGCAGAACAGCTGCGGCGTCGGCGACCGCGTCCTCCTGATGGAGACCCGGCCGCTGTCCGCCAGCAAGCGCTGGCGCGTCGTCGAGATCCTCGAGAAGGCCAAGTAACCCCCCTCGGGGGAGTTGCTCCAGCAAGGCATTCCTGCGGGGCAGACCCCGCAGGTCAGTTCCGCCAGGCTCCGACGGGGCCGCACCGCCCGAGGGCGGCGGTCCCGTCGGGGAACCGGCAGACACACAGGAGATAGACGTGATCCAGCAGGAGTCGCGACTGCGCGTCGCCGACAACACGGGTGCCAAGGAGATTCTCTGCATCCGTGTGCTCGGCGGCTCCGGTCGCCGCTACGCGGGCATCGGTGACGTCATCGTCGCCACCGTCAAGGACGCGATCCCCGGTGGCAACGTGAAGAAGGGTGACGTCATCAAGGCCGTCATCGTTCGCACCGTCAAGGAGCGTCGCCGTCCGGACGGCTCGTACATCCGCTTCGACGAGAACGCCGCCGTCATTCTGAAGAACGACGGCGACCCTCGCGGCACCCGTATCTTCGGCCCGGTCGGCCGTGAGCTGCGCGAGAAGAAGTTCATGAAGATCATCTCGCTCGCGCCGGAGGTGCTGTAAGCATGAAGATCAAGAAGGGCGACCTGGTCCAGGTCATCACCGGCAAGGACAGGGGCAAGCAGGGCAAGGTCATTGCCGCTTACCCGCGCGAGGACCGTGTCCTGGTCGAGGGTGTCAACCGGGTCAAGAAGCACACCAAGGCCGGTCCGACCGCTCGCGGTTCCCAGGCCGGCGGCATCGTGACCACCGAGGCGCCGATCCACGTCTCCAACGTCCAGCTGGTCGTGGAGAAGGACGGCAACAAGGTCGTCACGCGTGTCGGCTACCGCTTCGACGAGGAAGGCAACAAGATCCGCGTTGCCAAGCGGACGGGTGAGGACATCTGATGACGACCACCACCACGCCGCGTCTCAAGCAGAAGTACCGCGAGGAGATCGCGGGCAAGCTGCGTGACGAGTTCAAGTACGAGAACGTCATGCAGGTTCCCGGCCTCGTCAAGATCGTGGTCAACATGGGTGTCGGCGACGCCGCCCGTGACTCGAAGCTCATCGAGGGCGCGATCCGCGACCTGACCACCATCACCGGTCAGAAGCCGGCCGTCACCAAGGCCCGCAAGTCCATCGCGCAGTTCAAGCTGCGCGAGGGACAGCCGATCGGTGCCCACGTCACGCTCCGTGGCGACCGCATGTGGGAGTTCCTGGACCGCACCCTGTCGCTCGCGCTGCCGCGCATCCGCGACTTCCGCGGCCTGTCCCCCAAGCAGTTCGACGGCCGTGGCAACTACACCTTCGGTCTCACGGAGCAGGTCATGTTCCACGAGATCGACCAGGACAAGATCGACCGCGTCCGGGGTATGGACATCACCGTGGTCACCACGGCGACCAACGACGAAGAGGGCCGCTCCCTTCTCCGTCACCTCGGCTTCCCGTTCAAGGAGGCGTGAGCGAGATGGCGAAGAAGGCTCTCATCGCGAAGGCCGCTCGCAAGCCGAAGTTCGGTGTGCGTGCGTACACCCGCTGCCAGCGCTGCGGCCGTCCCCACTCCGTTTACCGCAAGTTCGGCCTCTGCCGCGTGTGCCTTCGTGAGATGGCTCACCGCGGCGAGCTGCCGGGCGTGACCAAGAGCTCCTGGTAGTCCCGTCCGGTCGGCGTCCGGGCACCGCCTGAAGAGGGCGGACCGCCCGGAACGCCGGCAGGACACGGATGCTGGAGCCTCTCGGTAAGCAGCTGGGTCGGCAGGGTCCCGCCGCCACGTGCCGTAGGCTGGTGGGGTTGGGCACTGCCGCCCTGGATCGCCCGCGGACACAAGTCCGCTGAAAGATCGCTTACTACGCCGTAGGTCCCCGCGCCGCACCCGTCCCGTCTGGAAGAAGTACGGGGAGAGGGATGGCGCATATAGGAAACCCCGGCGAGAAAGGCCACAGGCCAATTCATGACCATGACTGATCCGATCGCAGACATGCTGACGCGTCTGCGAAACGCGAACTCGGCGTACCACGACTCGGTGGCGATGCCGCACTCCAAGATCAAGTCGCACATCGCGGAGATCCTCCAGCAGGAGGGCTTCATCACCGGCTGGAAGGTCGAGGACGCCGAGGTCGGCAAGAACCTCGTCCTGGAGCTGAAGTTCGGCCCGAACCGTGAGCGCTCCATCGCGGGCATCAAGCGGATCTCGAAGCCGGGCCTCCGGGTCTACGCGAAGTCCACCTCCCTGCCCAAGGTGCTGGGCGGCCTCGGCGTGGCGATCATCTCCACGTCGCACGGGCTCCTCACCGACAAGCAGGCCGGCAAGAAGGGCGTGGGTGGGGAAGTCCTCGCCTACGTCTGGTAGCAGAAGGGAACGGAGGAAACAGCTATGTCGCGCATCGGCAAGCTCCCCATCGCGGTTCCCGCCGGCGTGGACGTCACCATCGACGGCCGTACGGTCAAGGTCAAGGGCCCCAAGGGCGAACTGACCCACACCGTCGTGACGCCGATCGATGTCGCCAAGGGCGAAGACGGCACCCTCCAGGTGACCCGCCCCAACGACGAGCGTCAGAACAAGGCCCTGCACGGCCTGTCCCGCACGCTGGTGGCGAACATGATCACCGGCGTGACCCAGGGTTACGTCAAGAAGCTCGAGATCAGCGGTGTCGGCTACCGCGTCCAGGCCAAGGGCTCCAACCTGGAGTTCTCGCTGGGCTACAGCCACCCGATCCTGGTCGAGGCCCCCGAGGGCATCACCTTCAAGGTGGAGGCCCCGACCCGTTTCTCGGTCGAGGGCATCGACAAGCAGAAGGTCGGCGAGGTTGCGGCCAACATCCGCAAGCTGCGCAAGCCCGACCCGTACAAGGCCAAGGGCGTCAAGTACGAGGGCGAAGTCATCCGCCGCAAGGTCGGAAAGGCGGGTAAGTAAGCCATGGCATACGGGCAGAAGATTCTGAAGGGCGACGCGTACAAGCGCGCCGCCATCAAGCGCCGCCACATCCGGATCCGCAAGACGGTCTCCGGTACCGGCGAGCGTCCCCGCCTGGTCGTGACCCGCTCCAACCGCCACATCGTGGCGCAGGTGATCGACGACCTGAAGGGCCACACCCTGGCGTCGGCGTCCACTCTGGACAGCTCGATCCGCGGTGGCGAGGGCGACAAGTCCGCGCAGGCCAAGCAGGTCGGCGCCCTGGTCGCCGAGCGCGCCAAGGCCGCCGGTGTCGAGGCCGTGGTGTTCGACCGTGGTGGCAACCAGTACGCGGGGCGCATCGCCGCCCTGGCGGACGCCGCCCGCGAAGCCGGGCTCAGGTTCTGAGCCGCCGTAGCTAGCGGAGAAGAGAGAGGTAATTCCAATGGCTGGACCCCAGCGCCGCGGTGGCGGTGCCGGTGGCGGCGAGCGGCGGGACCGGAAGGGCCGTGACGGCGGCGCTGCTGCCGCCGACAAGACCGCGTACGTTGAGCGCGTCGTCGCGATCAACCGCGTCGCCAAGGTTGTGAAGGGTGGTCGTCGCTTCAGCTTCACCGCGCTGGTCGTGGTGGGCGACGGTGACGGCACCGTGGGTGTCGGATACGGCAAGGCCAAGGAGGTGCCGGCCGCCATCGCCAAGGGCGTTGAGGAGGCCAAGAAGCACTTCTTCAAGGTCCCCCGGATCCAGGGCACCATCCCGCACCCCATCCAGGGTGAGAAGGCTGCCGGCGTCGTGCTGCTCAAGCCCGCGTCCCCCGGTACCGGTGTGATCGCCGGTGGCCCGGTGCGCGCCGTGCTCGAGTGCGCCGGTATCCACGACGTGCTGTCGAAGTCGCTCGGCTCCGACAACGCCATCAACATCGTGCACGCGACCGTGGAGGCCCTGCGGGGTCTGCAGCGTCCCGAGGAGATCGCGGCCCGCCGCGGTCTGCCGCTGGAGGACGTCGCCCCCGCGGCCCTGCTGCGTGCGCGTGCCGGGGCGGGTGCGTAGTCATGGCGCAGCTCAGGATTACGCAGGTCAAGTCCTACATCGGCAGCAAGCAGAACCACCGTGACACGCTGCGTTCGCTGGGCCTGAAGAGGGTCAACGACGTGGTCGTCAAGGAGGACCGCCCCGAGTTCCGCGGCATGGTGCAGACCGTCCGCCACCTCGTGACGGTCGAGGAGGTCGACTGATCATGGCGGAGCAGAACCCGCTCAAGATCCACAACCTCCGTCCCGCCCCGGGCGCCAAGACCGCCAAGACCCGTGTCGGTCGTGGTGAGGCGTCGAAGGGTAAGACGGCCGGTCGTGGCACCAAGGGCACCAAGGCCCGCTACCAGGTTCCGGAGCGCTTCGAGGGCGGCCAGATGCCGCTGCACATGCGCCTGCCGAAGCTGAAGGGCTTCAAGAACCCGTTCAAGACCGAGTACCAGGTCGTGAACCTCGACAAGCTGGCCGCGCTGTACCCCGAGGGTGGCGAGGTCACCGTCGAGTCGCTGGTGGCCAAGGGCGCCGTTCGCAAGAACAGCCTCGTCAAGGTCCTCGGCCAGGGCGAGATCTCCGTGGCGCTGCAGGTGACGGTCGACGCCGTCTCCGGCTCCGCCAAGGAGAAGATCACCGCCGCCGGCGGTACGGTCACCGAGCTCGTCTGAGCCCGGTCCCGCAGCACGGAGGCCCGGCCCGCCCCCCTCGGGGAGCGGGCCGGGCCTTCTGCGTGTCCGGTCCGGCTGTCCGGGCGTGTGGCGGCATCCGGTGGATCCGGCGGCGCCGCGGCCGTACGGGTCCCGGTACAGGGCGCGACCGCACGGGTCCCGGTACGGGGCGCGACCGCACGGCCGGCCCCGTGCGGGGTCCGTAGGCGCCCGGTACGCCTGCCCGCGGGGTGGCGCGGGGCGCCGTACGGGGTCTGCTGGTGCCGGTGCCGGTGTGACGGCCCGGGGTCCGGCGGGCGACGGCCCGGCGTCCGGCGCGCGGCCCGGCAGACAGCCGCCCGGCAGGCAGCCGCCCGGCACCGTGGCCCACCGGCTCCCTGCCGCCGGCCCTGCCCCGGCATCCCACCCACGCCGTTCGGCGCCGGCCCCTCACCCGTCCGCAACCGGTGCGGCGGGTGTCACTCCGCGGCGAAAGACAAAAAGTACGGAAAGGGAGTTCCCTCGCCTCCCGGACCGGCAGCGGGTGAAGTGAGGGGCTCCCGGGGAGGTTTCCGGGCTCCGTGTGGCAACGGTATCCGCGGTTGGTCGTTCCTAGGGTGGCACCTTCGCCGGTAAGGTGGCCTGCACTGCCCACTTTCACTGGGTGCGTCACATGAGGCACCCTGAGCGGCAGCTGACCGTTACGTAATTGTCGAACCTCAAGACCGTCACCCTTGACGCAGTTGCGCGGGGGTCGCAGGAGGCACCGTGCTCACCGCGTTCGCCCGGGCGTTCAGGACGCCCGACCTGCGCAATAAGCTGCTCTTCACGCTCGGCATCATCGTGGTGTACCGGGTGGGTACGAGCATCCCGATCCCGGGCGTCAACTACAAGGCCGTTCAAACGTGCGTGGACGAGGCGTCCGGCAACCAGGGTCTGCTCGGCCTGGTGAACCTGTTCAGCGGCGGCGCGCTGCTGCGGATCACGATCTTCGCGCTGGGCATCATGCCCTACATCACGGCGAGCATCATCCTTCAGCTGCTGACCGTGGTGATCCCGCGCCTGGAGGCCCTGAAGAAGGAGGGCCAGGCGGGCACCGCGAAGATCACCCAGTACACCCGGTACCTGACGGTGGCGCTGGCCGTGCTGCAGGGCACCGGCCTGGTGGCCACCGCCCGCAGCGGCGCCCTCTTCTCCGGCTGCACCGTCGCCGGGAGCATCGTCCCGGACCGGGCGATCTTCACCACCGTCACCATGGTCGTCTGCATGACCGCCGGCACGGCCGTCGTGATGTGGCTCGGCGAGCTGATCACGGACCGCGGCATCGGCAACGGCATGTCGATCCTGATGTTCATCTCGATCGCCGCGACCTTCCCCTCCGCCCTCTGGGCCATCAAGCTGCAGGGCAACCTGGCCGGCGGCTGGATCGAGTTCGGCACCGTCATCGCCGTCGGGCTGGTCATGGTCGGTCTCGTGGTCTTCGTCGAGCAGGCCCAGCGCCGCATCCCGGTGCAGTACGCCAAGCGGATGATCGGCCGCCGGTCCTACGGCGGTACGTCCACCTACATCCCGCTCAAGGTGAACCAGGCGGGTGTGATTCCCGTCATCTTCGCCTCGTCGCTGCTCTACATCCCCGCCCTGATCGCGCAGTTCTCCGGCGGCAACTCCGGCTGGAAGCAGTGGGTCCAGCAGAACCTGACCAAGGGCGACCACCCGCTTTACATCACGATGTACTTCCTGCTCATCGTGTTCTTCGCGTTCTTCTACGTGGCGATCTCCTTCAACCCCGAAGAAGTCGCCGACAACATGAAGAAGTATGGTGGCTTCATCCCGGGCATCCGGGCTGGCCGACCGACCGCTGAGTACCTGTCGTACGTGCTCAACCGGATCACCTGGCCGGGTTCGCTGTACTTGGGACTGATCGCTCTCGTACCGACGATGGCGTTGGTTGGCTTCGGGGCGAGCCAGAACTTCCCGTTCGGCGGGACCAGCATCCTCATCATCGTGGGTGTCGGCCTGGAGACGGTGAAGCAGATCGAGAGCCAGCTCCAGCAGCGCAATTACGAAGGGTTCCTCCGCTGATGCGAATCGTTCTCGTGGGGCCGCCGGGTGCCGGCAAGGGCACGCAGGCCACCCGTCTCGCCGAGAAGCTGCGCGTACCCCACATCTCCACGGGCGACCTGTTCCGCGCCAACATCAGCCGGCAGACGGAGCTCGGGAAGCTCGCCAAGTCCTACATGGACGCGGGGAACCTCGTGCCGGACGAGGTCACCATCGCGATGGCCAAGGACCGCATGGAGCAGCCCGACGCCGAGAACGGCTTCCTGCTGGACGGCTTCCCCCGCAACGTCTCGCAGGCCCAGGCGCTGGACGAGCTGCTGACCACCGAGAACATCACGCTGGACGCGGTGCTCGACCTGGAGGCCCCCGAGGACGAGGTCGTCAAGCGGATCGCCGGCCGCCGCGTCTGCCGCAACGAGTCGGCGCACGTCTTCCACGTGACGTACAAGAAGCCGGCCCGGGACGGCGTCTGCGACGAGTGTGGCGGCGAGCTCTACCAGCGCGACGACGACTCCGAGGACACCGTCCGCAAGCGGCTGGAGGTCTACCACACGCAGACCGAGCCGATCATCGACTACTACAAGGCCCAGGGCCTGGTCGTGACGATCGAGGCGATGGGCCCGGTGGACGAGGTCACCGAGCGGGCGATGGGAGCGCTGAAGCGCGAGGACGCCGACCGCTGACAGTCGGTCCTTCACGGCCGTGGGGGGCGGGGGGGCGCCACGGCCTTACTGTTGTGTACGTAACCGGTTGATGACGCGAGCGACGGAGAGCGCAGGACCCCCATGGTGCAGATCAAGTCCCCCGAGCAGATCGCGACGATGCGTGCGGCGGGCCTGGTCGTCGCCGCCATCCACGCCGCGACCCGCGAGGCCGCGGTTCCCGGCGCGTCCACCAAGGACCTGGACGACGTCGCCCGCAAGGTCCTCGACGAGCACGGGGCGAAGTCCAACTTCCTCGGGTACGGCGGCTTCCCGGCGACCATCTGCACCTCCGTCAACGAGGTCGTCGTGCACGGCATCCCGTCCGAGGACGTCGTCCTCAAGGACGGCGACGTCATCTCCGTCGACTGCGGCGCCATCGTCGACGGCTGGCACGGCGACGCCGCCTACACCGCCTTCGTCGGCTCCGGACACGCTCCGGAGCTGATCGAGCTGTCCCGGGTGACCCAGGAGTCGATGTGGGCGGGCATCGCGGCGATGAAGCAGGGCAACCGCCTGGTCGACGTCTCCCGTGCGATCGAGACGTACATCCGCCGCCAGCCCAAGCCCGGCGGCGGGCGCTACGGCATCATCGAGGACTACGGCGGCCACGGCATCGGCACCGAGATGCACATGGACCCCCACCTGCTGAACTACGTCGAGAAGCGGCGCGGGAAGGGCCCGAAGCTGGTGCCCGGCTTCTGCCTGGCCATCGAGCCGATGGTGTCCCTGGGCACGCCCCGGACCGAGGTCCTCCAGGACGACTGGACCGTGATCACCACGGACGGCACCTGGTCCTCGCACTGGGAGCACTCCGTCGCCCTGACCGAGCAGGGCCCGCTGGTCCTGACCGCTCCCGACGGCGGCCGGGCCAAGCTCGCCGAGTACGGCGTCACCGCCGCCCCCGACCCGCTGGCATAAGGATCTCCGCAGCGGGGCAGCCTTACTCGATTCGTGTTTCCGGGTGCCCTGACGTAGACTGACTCGTCGGCTCTCGTGCATCCGCATGTCCACGTGCTCTCACACCCCCGGTGTGAAACTGTCGCGAGAGTCGATCAAGGTAGTCGATTCGAAGGGCGAAGCGTGGCCAAGAAGCAAGGTGCCATCGAGATCGAGGGCACTGTCGTCGAGTCTCTGCCGAACGCCATGTTCAAGGTCGAGCTCCAGAACGGCCACCAGGTCCTGGCACACATCAGCGGCAAGATGCGCATGCACTACATCCGCATCCTCCCTGACGACCGGGTCGTGGTGGAGCTGTCTCCGTACGACCTGACGCGTGGCCGGATCGTCTACCGCTACAAGTAGATCTTGCCCACGTCCCGCCCCGTGCGGGACCGCCGGCAACTGACCCGGAGAACCTCACCCAATGAAGGTCAAGCCGAGCGTCAAGAAGATCTGCGACAAGTGCAGGGTGATCCGCCGTCACGGTCGGGTCATGGTCATCTGCGACAACCCGCGCCACAAGCAGCGCCAGGGCTGACGCACGACCCTCCCTCTGCGATTCGCAGGGCTTCGCGCGACGCGAGCTGAATCTGTTCATACGCAGGGCCCGAGCCGTGAGCGGCTCGACACCCCCGGTGCGGAGGCCGGGGACTCAGTCCGTACCTCATACGGCGGCTGGGAACCGGTCCTGCGGAAGACCTCCGAAGATCACCAGGAGCCATTGAATGGCACGCGTTTCCGGTGTCGACATCCCGCGCGACAAGCGTGTGGAGGTCGCCCTCACCTACGTGTTCGGCATCGGCCGGACCCTCTCGCAGCAGACGCTGGCTGCCACCGGCATCGACCCCGACACCCGCGTCCGCGACCTGAGCGAAGAGCAGCTCGTCGCGATCCGCGAGTACGTCGACAACAACTTCCGGACCGAGGGTGACCTCCGCCGCGAGGTCCAGGCCGACATCCGCCGCAAGGTCGAGATCGGCTGCTACCAGGGCCTGCGGCACCGCCGCGGTCTGCCCGTCCACGGCCAGCGCACCAGCACCAACGCCCGCACCCGCAAGGGCCCGCGTCGCGCCATCGCCGGCAAGAAGAAGCCGGGCAAGAAGTAGTCCACAGCGGACTCGCCGCCAGCGGTCTTCGCTGTAGGACCGACCACCTCCCGTAGGAGTTAAGGATGCCCCCCAAGGGACGTCAGGGCGCTGCCAAGAAGGTGCGCCGCAAGGAAAAGAAGAACGTCGCTCACGGCCACGCGCACATCAAGAGCACGTTCAACAACACCATCGTTTCGATCACCGACCCGACCGGCAACGTGATCTCCTGGGCCTCCGCCGGCCACGTCGGCTTCAAGGGCTCCCGGAAGTCCACGCCGTTCGCCGCGCAGATGGCCGCCGAGTCGGCCGCCCGCCGCGCCCAGGAGCACGGCATGCGCAAGGTCGACGTGTTCGTCAAGGGCCCGGGTTCCGGTCGTGAGACCGCGATCCGCTCCCTGCAGGCCACGGGCCTCGAGGTCGGCTCCATCCAGGACGTCACCCCGACCCCGCACAACGGCTGCCGCCCGCCGAAGCGCCGTCGCGTCTGAGGCAGAGCGGCCCGGTCGGACCGGGTGTGCCGGGCGGTACGGGGCCATACGGCCCCTGCCGCCCGTACCCTTGCAGTACCCGCACCTTCTTCCTCGGGTGCGGCTTGAGTCGGGCGTCAAATAGCGGGCGCCCCCGACTGAAGGATCTGATCAACACATGCTGATCGCTCAGCGTCCCTCGTTGACCGAAGAGGTCGTCGACGAGTTCCGCTCCCGGTTCGTGATCGAGCCGCTGGAGCCGGGCTTCGGCTACACCCTCGGCAACTCCCTGCGCCGTACGCTCCTCTCCTCGATCCCGGGTGCGGCGGTCACGTCCATCCGCATCGACGGCGTCCTGCACGAGTTCACCACCGTGCCGGGCGTCAAGGAGGACGTCACCGACCTGATCCTCAACATCAAGCAGCTGGTCGTGTCCAGCGAGCACGACGAGCCCGTCGTGATGTACCTGCGCAAGCAGGGCCCGGGCCTCGTGACCGCCGCGGACATCGCCCCGCCCGCCGGTGTCGAGGTGCACAACCCCGACCTGGTCCTCGCCTCGCTCAACGGCAAGGGCAAGCTGGAGATGGAGCTGACCGTCGAGCGCGGTCGCGGCTACGTCTCCGCCGTGCAGAACAAGCAGCTCGGCCAGGAGATCGGCCGCATCCCGGTCGACTCCATCTACAGCCCCGTGCTGAAGGTCACGTACAAGGTCGAGGCCACCCGTGTCGAGCAGCGCACCGACTTCGACAAGCTGATCGTCGACGTCGAGACCAAGCAGGCCATGCGTCCCCGCGACGCCATGGCGTCGGCCGGCAAGACCCTGGTCGAGCTGTTCGGTCTGGCCCGCGAGCTGAACATCGACGCCGAGGGCATCGACATGGGTCCGTCCCCGACGGACGCCGCCCTCGCCGCCGACCTGGCGCTGCCGATCGAGGAGCTGGAACTCACCGTCCGCTCCTACAACTGCCTCAAGCGCGAGGGCATCCACTCCGTGGGTGAGCTCGTCGCCCGCTCCGAGGCCGACCTCCTGGACATCCGCAACTTCGGTGCGAAGTCCATCGACGAGGTCAAGGCGAAGCTGGCCGGCATGGGCCTGGCCCTGAAGGACAGCCCGCCCGGATTCGACCCGACCGCCGCCGCGGACGCCTTCGGCGCGGACGACGACGCGGACTCCGGTTTCGTCGAGACCGAGCAGTACTGAGCCCTGCGGTACGGCCCCCTCGGGAGGCCGTACCGCTGCCGGTTTGGGGGGGGCCGGGGGAGACCAAAAGGGGCCCGCCACCCCCCCCAA
>NZ_JBJZOJ010000086.1:0-27079 GCF_047200655.1 Streptomyces sp. MS06 | reverse complement strand
TTAAGGGCCCCTCGTGATCGAAGCATCTGTCGCTGCCGTGCCCGAACTTGTGGTCGGCTTCTTGATCCTCAGCGCACTGCTCGCGCTACCCACTGCTTTCCTCGCCAAGTCCCGTGACAGACCGTGGCAGCCCGGTACAGCACTCGCGATCTACCTCGCCGGGATCCTGTCCGTCACGCTCCTGCCTGGTGATGCCGGCCTGGAAGCCGGTCAATGCGATACGGGTGCCCCCCTGCACCTGTTCACCGACGCCAGCTCGCTGCTGAACATCGCACTGTTCGCACCGGGTGCCTTCCTCGCTGTCCACGCGCTGAGGCGGCCTGTGACAGCCGCGGCCTGCTTCGTCATCCTGAGCGGAACCGTCGAGCTCATCCAATCCACCGGTCATCTTGGGCGGTCCTGCAGCCTTACCGACCTGACTGCGAACGCCACTGGCTCCGTCCTGGGCGCAGCCGCGGGAGCCGCCTGGCTGTTGGCACGCCGGAGGCAGTTGCGGAGTGTGCGGAGGGATGTCCTCTGGGGTGCCACGTTGATCGTCGTCGGTAGCGCCGCCTTCACCACCGTCTTCCGCGCGCACATCGATTCTGTGGACATCGTCGCCATGGATGACGCCCGGCATCAGCGAAGCGAAGCAGCGGGCCAGGCTGACGCCTGGCTCACCGAGGCTGCGAGGGCAACGTTTGGCGACGGCACGCGGATCGTCAGCAGCTCTGCTCAGACAGTGGGCGACAGGCTGAAGATCACGGCCGACACCAACCGCGGCAAGATCACCGGGTGGTGGCCCGAGAAGCACCTCGAGAGTGCGTGGTCGGACAACAACCGCGGTGATGAAGGAGACGCCGATGAACAGACCGCCGCTGAGGTCGCCGACCGGTTCGCACGGACGTGGTTCTCCGACAGTGTCAAGGGCAGCCAGCAGCACGTCCGCACGTTGGGAGAAGGCCCGACCCGTGCCTATCTCGTTACCTACCGACGGTACCGAGACGACGTCATGATGCCCATGCGCCTGGATATCACCGTCACCACCGCGAAACGCATTCTCGGCTTCACGGCTCGCTCAGTGCCAGATCCCAGCCTCCCGACCGTCACGATCGACGAGTCCACGGCCCGCGAAGTCGCTCGCAGAATCAGCGGACGGAGCACCCAATCCGCCATACTCATCGCCCAACAGGTGGCAGGCAAGTGGCGCCCTGTCTGGTTCGTGGGCTCAGGAGGCAAAGACATTGCCGTAGATGCGGCCACAGGACAGCACATCAGCACCGACAAGTAAACCAACCATCGGGCGGCTCGGGAACTTGAGCTGCCTCTCTCTTGGTTCAAGCCAGTTGGTACAGCCGCCTCACTGCCGACCGGGTGGGAAAGGCGAATGCGGTTACCCATATGCACTCGTGGCGCGCGCCGCCGACTGAGACGTTGATCGCCGCCAGGCACTCGCGGTCACCGGCCCGACGCCGCCCGCCGCCCGCCGCCCTGCGGGCGTATGACCTCCGTCGGCGGGATCACCCGCCGAAACAGCGTCCACAACTCGTCCGGCACCAGCCGCTCCAGATCCGTCATGTCATGCACGGCTCAACGAGCGCCACGCCATCAGAAACGACGTCTTAGAGGACAAGGCATCCTGCGGGCGGAGAACGGCCGTCCTGCGGGCGGACACCGATGCCGTCCTTATGTCCGGGAACGCACCATGGAGACATGAGCGCAGCGACCCTCAACCCAGCCCCGGCACCGGGCCGACCGTCCGGTGCCACCCCCGTGACCGGCAGCCACCGCCACCCCCTCGGCGACGCGCTGCGCGCCGTGAAGGTCTTCGTGCGCGCAGCCTTCGACGTGGTCGTCCTCGGCGAGTACGGCGAGGAGACGGGCGTCCGCCGCCGCTGATCCCCGCCACCGGACCGCTACGCGACGGCCGTGCGCCTGATCGCTCCCGGACTGCAGGTCCGCCCACCCGCTCCCGGACGGCCGGTCCGTCGACCCGCTTCCCGGAGGTCGGCCCAGTCGGCCCGTCGACCGGCTCCCCGGAGGTCGGCCGGTCCCGCCCGGCGGATCAGTCCTCCGCCAGCAGCTCGTCCGCGTCCATGATCCGGTACGCGTAGCCCTGCTCCGCCAGGAAGCGCTGCCGGTGCGCCGCGAAGTCCTGGTCGAGGGTGTCCCGCGCGACCACCGAGTAGAAGTGGGCCTGGTGGCCGTCGGCCTTCGGCCGCAGCACCCGCCCCAGCCGCTGCGCCTCCTCCTGCCGCGATCCGAACGTCCCCGACACCTGCACCGCGACCGTCGCCTCGGGCAGGTCGATGGAGAAGTTCGCCACCTTCGACACCACCAGCACGCTGATCTCGCCCTCCCGGAAGGCGTCGAACAGCTTCTCCCGCTGCGCGTTCGTCGTCTCCCCCTTGATCACCGGCGCGCCCAGGTGCTCGCCCAGCTCGTCGAGCTGGTCGATGTACTGCCCGATGACGAGGATCTGCTGCCCCGCGAAGCGCCGCACGATCGCCTCCGTCACCTTCCGCTTGGTGTCGGTGGTCGCACAGAAGCGGTACTTCTCCTCCGCCTCCGCGGTCGCGTACGCCAGCCGCTCGGAGTCGGTGAGGTTCACGCGGACCTCCACGCAGTCCGCCGGCGCGATGTAGCCCTGCGCCTCGATCTCCTTCCACGGCGCGTCGAACCGCTTCGGCCCGATCAGCGAGAACACGTCCGACTCGCGCCCGTCCTCCCGCACCAGCGTCGCGGTCAGCCCCAGTCGGCGCCGCGCCTGCAGGTCCGCGGTGAACTTGAACACCGGCGCGGGCAGCAGGTGCACCTCGTCGTACACGATCAGGCCCCAGTCCCGGGAGTCGAACAGCTCCAGGTGCGGGTACACGCCCTTCCTCCGGGTGGTCAGCACCTGGTAGGTGGCGATCGTGACCGGGCGGATCTCCTTCCGGGTACCGCTGTACTCGCCGATCTCGTCCTCGGTCAGCGACGTCCGCTTCACCAGCTCGTGCTTCCACTGCCGCGCGGAGACCGTGTTGGTCACCAGGATCAGCGTCGTCGACCTGGCCTGCGACATCGCGCCCGCACCGACCAGCGTCTTGCCCGCACCGCACGGCAGGACGACGACCCCGGAACCGCCGTGCCAGAAGTTCTCCACGGCCTGCTTCTGGTACGGGCGCAGCGCCCAGCCGTCCTCCTCCAGCGCGATCGGGTGCGCCTCGCCGTCCACGTACCCGGCGAGGTCCTCGGCCGGCCAGCCCAGCTTCAGCAGCGTCTGCTTGATCTGCCCGCGCTCCGAGGGGTGCACCGCGACGGTGTCCGGGTCGATGCGGGCGCCGACCAGCGGAGCGATCCGCTTGGACCGCAGCACCTCCTCCAGCACCGGCCGGTCGGTGCTGGTCAGCACCAGGCCGTGGGCCGGATGCTTGACCAGGCTGAGCCGCCCGTACCGGTCCATCGTCTCGGCGATGTCCACGAGCAGCGCGTGCGGCACCGGATACCGGCTGTACTGCACCAGCGCGTCCACCACCTGCTCGGCGTCGTGCCCGGCCGCCCGCGCGTTCCACAGCCCCAGCGGGGTCACCCGGTAGGTGTGGATGTGCTCCGGCGCCCGCTCCAGCTCCGCGAAGGGCGCGACGGCCCGGCGGCAGTCGTCCGCCTGCTCGTGGTCGACCTCCAGCAGGAGGGTCTTGTCCGACTGTACGATCAGCGGTCCGTTCACCCGAGTACTTCCCTTCCGCGCGGCCGGAGGACAGCGGCCGGGCGCCGGCCCGGACGCCGGCGGCCAAACGTCCAGTGTGCCCCAAGCACCGCCGATCGCGGTCAGTCCTCCGCCAGCTCCGCCACACCGGTGATCCGGTGCAGGGCGAACGTGCGGACCTCGTCGGCGGTGTGGTCGTACGCCGTCACGAAGCCGCCCTCCACCCGGACGGGGGCGATGACCCGCTGGCTGGCGGCCCCGTCGGCGTTCACGTAGCCGATCCACACCGGCTCCCCGGTGAGCACGGCGGCCTGCATCGTGGCGAGGGTCTCCGCGGAGGTGGTGCGGGGCAGCTCCCCCGCGGCCGGCGGGGCCGCGTCGGCCCGCCTGCGGGGAGCCGTGGACGCCAGGTCCCCGGCGCGGATCGCGCGGAGCGCGGCCGCCAGCAGGGTCCCGTCGGGTACCGGCGGACCGTCCGGAACCGGCTCCGGGGCGGTGCGCGGCGGCGTGCGGCGGGCGTCCGGGCGGGCGATCACGACATCGCCGGCCGCGGACTCGGCGGCCGGCGCGTACCCCATCGCCCGCAGCCCCTCCAGCAGGGACGCCGGGTCCGCCTGCGCGGCCAGGACGGTCGGCGCGAGACGGCGCAGCCGCAGTCCCGCCGCCCGCCGGTCGGCGAGGATCTCGTTCAGCAGCGCGTCGTCGTCGCAGCGGACGTACGCCGAGGCCGCTCCCACCCGCAGCCGCCCGTGCCTGCGGGCCACGTCGTCGATCAGGTACGTGAGGGGCTGGGGGACCGGCGTCCGCGAGTGCTCGGCGAGGAACGCGTGCAGCTCGGCAGCGGTCCGCCCGGCGTCGAGCGCCCGGCGGACGGAGGCGGGCGAGAACCGGTACACCGTGGCCCCGCCCTTGGACTCCACGTCCGCGAGCACGTCCAGGGTGTCGGCGAGCGGCGCCTGCAGCGGGCCGGGCGCCACCGCCGTCAGGTCCGCCTGCAGCAGCACGTGGTCCAGCGGCTCCGGCAGCAGCGGGGCGAGCAGCCGGACCGCCGCCGCGCGGGCCGCCTCCTGCGCGTCGGGGGACAGCGGCTCGGGGACGGCGGGGCGGTGGTGGCTCGGGTGGGCGGGCAGTTTGTCGCCGGGGCCCGAGGGCTCCGGGCGGTCCGCCGGTGCCGCTGCCGGGGGCAGCCCCAGCAGCGCCCGACCGTGCGCCGACAGCGCGCCCCGCCCGGTCACCCCGAGCAGTTCCGCCTCGGTCAGCGTCCACCGCGCCAGCCGCGTCCGCGGATCCTCCTCCCGGCCGCCCTCCCGGCCGCCCTCCCGGCCGCCCTCCCGGCCGCCCTCCCGGCCGGCTCCGGGAGCGGGCAGCGGACCCCGCGGCGGCCGCTCCCAGCGCAGCCGCTCCAGCAGCGACTCCGCCGCCGGTGCGGCCCCCGCCGGCAACCCGGCGAGCAGTGTCAGCACCCGGTGCCGCACCTCGGGCGCGGCAGACCGGTCCAGACCCGGCCCGAGCGCCGACAGCACCCGGTCCTTGGCGTCCCGCCCGCCGACCAGCCCCGCCGTCCGCGTCGCCGCCAGCCACGCCCCGGCCAGCCGGCCCCAGCGCTCCTCGGCGGGAAGTTGCGCCCACTCGTCGTAGGCCGGGGTGGCCGCGTACCGCTCGTCGGCCTCGCCGTCGGAGGCGAGCAGCCCGGCCGTGTACGCCAGCTCCACCCAGAAGGCGGCCACCGGCTCCGGCACGTCCAGTGCCACCGCGGTCCGTTTCAGGTCCCGCACGCTCAGCCCGCCGGCCCGCAGCACCGCCGGGCCGCCCTCGTCCCAGTCCCGCAGCAGCTCCGCCACCGTCGACAGCGCGCTCAGCGCCTGGCCGGCCGCGGTCGCGTCCACCACCTGCGGACGGTGTGCCGTGGCGGCCGCCACGACCGGCGGTACCGGCTCCGGGGCGCGGTGCGCGCGCCCGCCCCGCAGGTGCAGCGCCACCTCGCGCGGCAGCACGACCGTCCCCGGCGCCGTCGGCAGCAGCAGGCCCCGGTCGAGGAGCCAGCGCAGACGGGCCGCCGGGTCCGCGGTGACCTGCCCGTACGGTGGCCCCCACCGCAGCCGGGACAGCACCTCCCGGGACTCCGCGGGCGCCCCGTCCAGCAGGGCGCCCATCCGCGCCCGGTCCGTGAACAGCGCGGTGAGCGCGTCGGCCGCGGACACCGAGTCGTGCGTCGACGGCAGGCCCGCCGTCAGCACGATCTCCTGGATCCGCCCCGGCGACATACCCGCCGAGGCCTCCCGCACCGTCGGCCCCAGACCGGTCGCCGACGGGTGCTGCGGTCCCGGAGCGAGCAGCTCCCGCGCGGTGCGCACCAGCCGCAGCCGGTCGTCCGCGCCCCACACCAGCGCCTGCTCGCGCAGCGTGCCGAGCGCCTGCGGCAGCGCTGCGGCGACCGCCGGATCGCCCTCGTCGCCGCCCATCAGACCGAGCAGCTCCGGGTACGTCGCCGGGTCCCCGGCGACCGCCAGGGCCTGCGCGGTCTGCGACGCGAACCGGTCCAGCCGCTCCAGCGCCCGCACCACGGACGCCCGGGTCCCGGCCCGGGTGGCCAGCTGGGTGAGGTCCGTCGGCACCGGGGTGATCAGATCGGGACGGCTGCGCAGGAGAGCGGCCAGCAGGGCGTCGTCGCGCGCGCGGAGCGCCTCCGCGAGGGAACGCGGGGCCGCGGGCTTCTCCTCGGTGCTCATCCGACCCACGGTAGCGGGTGGGGGTGACACGGCGCGGGCACGCGGGGTACGGCACCCGACGCGGTACCTTCGTCCGGCGGGGTATCCAACACAGCCGCGCCGGAGGGGACTTCGTGGGTCCGGAGGGGACTTCGTGGGTATCGAGAGCGACAAGGTCGTCTACGAGTATCTGAGCCGTGTCGGAGACGTGGCCCAGCAGCGCCAGCTCCCGTCCGCGACCAGGATGCGCCTGGTCACGCGGCTGCGGGACGAGATCGACCGGAACCGGGCGAAGACCCCCGTGGACAGCCCCGCCGCCGTCCGCCGCATCCTGTCCCGCCTCGGCAGCCCCGACGACGTCGTCACCTCCGCCGCGGACGGCACCGCCCCCTCCGGCGGTCCTGCCGCCGCCCCCGGCACCCCGCCCTCCGCCGCCGTGCCCGCGCAGCGTGCGGACGAGCCGCGGCGGCCCCGCCCCGGGCGGCCGCGGCGCCGCTTCCCGCGCCCCCGGACCGGCTCCCCCGAGCCGACCGGAGCCGGCACCGGCGGCCCCTCGGCGCCGGGTACGGCGAGCACCTCGAAGCCGGGCGGCGGCGCCGTACCAGCGGCCGGGACCGGACCGGCCGGTCCCGGCCCCGACTGGTGGAGCATGGGCGGCGGCGGCCCGCTGGAGTCCATGGACGAGGTGCCCGGGTTCGTCGGCGGGGTGGAGATCCCCGACCTGCTCAAACCGCCGCCGGAGGAGGACACCGCGCAGGCGGAGAAGCGGCCGGCGCCTGCGGTACCGGCACCGCAGGGAGAGGCCGGAGAGGCCGGAGAGGCGGTCGGGGAGGAGGCGGCCGCGCCCGCGCCGGACCGGTCCCTGCGCCGCCGGCTGCCGTCCCTCGGCAGGTCCCTGCGCGCCTGGAGCAACCCCCTGCTGCTGCTCGCCGCGGGCTGCCTGCTCTTCGGCGCGGTGCTCGGCAACTGGTTCGCCCTGATCCTGGGCTGGCTGATCGCCTACGCCTCGCGCCGGCTGTCCGACGCGGAGACCAAGTGGGCGGTCGTCGGCCTGCCCGCGCTGGCGCTGGCGGCGGGCGTCACCTGGCTGTGGGGCCGCGCCGACGGCCGCTGGGGGCAGCCGGTCTCCGACGGGCACTGGGGCGACGCGGTCGCCGGGACCTGGCCGTGGGTGGTGCGCGGTGCGGCCGTGGCGTCGGCCCTGTTCGTGGTCTGGCGGTCCCAGCGGCAGCGCGGCGGGTAGCACGGCCGGGCCGCCGGCGCCCCGGCCGCCGGCGGGCGCCGCTCGGGCCGCGCGCCACCGTGTCCCGCCGCCTGCCGCTCGGACCGCGCGCCACCGCGTCCCGCCGCCTGCCGCTCGGACCGCGCGCCGCCGCCTGCCGCCCGGACCGCGCGCCACCGCCTGCCGCTCGGGCCGTGTGCCCGCCCGCCGCCCGGGGCCGGTCGGCCGGCCGGCGGGCGCGCGGACCGGTCTCGGCACAATGGCCCCATGACTTCGCGCGCGCCGGTCGTCGGCTTCGACCTCGACATGACCCTCATAGACTCCCGCCCCGGCATCCACGCCAACTACCTGGCGCTGGCCGAACGGACCGGGACGCACATCGACGCCGGCCTCGCGGTCACCCGGCTCGGGCCGCCCCTGGCCGAGGAACTGGCCCACTGGTTCCCCGCCGACCGGGTCCCCGCCATGGGCGACCTCTTCCGCGAGCTGTACCCGCTGCACGCGGTGGCCGCAAGCCCCGAGATGACCGGCGCCCGCGAGGCGATCACGGCCGTGCAGCGGGCCGGCGGCCGGGCGGTCGTCGTCACCGCCAAGTACGAGCACAACGCCCGGCTCCACCTGGACCACCTCGGCCTGGAACCCGACGAGCTGGTCGGCGGCCTGTGGGCCGAGCAGAAGGCGCGCGCGCTGCGCGAGCACGGCGCGGGCGTGTACGTCGGCGACCACGTCGGGGACGTGCGCGGCGCGCGGACCGCGGGGGCGCTGTCGGTGGCGGTGGCGACCGGCCCGTGCGCGGCCGGGGAACTGCACGCGGCCGGAGCCGACGTCGTACTGTCCGACCTCACGGAGTTCCCGGCGTGGCTCGCGTCCTACCTGGCCGCGGGCGACGCCGCCGAGGAGCCCTCTCTCGCCTGACGGCGCCCGGCCGCCGCGGACCGCAGGACGCCGGCGCCGGCGATCAGGAATCCGACCCCGGTCAGCATGCTCAGTCCGAACATGAACGTCGGAAAGGGCGTGGTTCCGAGGAGCAGCGGGGCCACCGTGACGAGTGTGGCCACGGCTCCCGCGAAGAACACGACGGCTCCGGCACGGATCAGTCGATCACCGGGCGCGGCGGAATTCGTTCGGGTTTTGTCAGGCACCGGAACAGGGTAGTTCCCAGCGCGGAGGAACAATCGAGCGCCGTCCCGCCGACCGACCGGCGGGCACTAGCCTTAAGTACCGGCGGGTCCTGACCGACCCGCCCGAATGCTGTCAAGAGCCGTTTCCGAAGCAGTTTTCCGACGAGTACGAGGACGAGGACACACGTGCCTACCGGCAAGGTCAAGTGGTTCAACAACGAGAAGGGCTTCGGCTTCCTCTCCCGCGACGACGGTGACGACGTCTTCGTCCACTCCTCGGTCCTGCCCGCCGGAGTCGAGGCGCTGAAGCCGGGGCAGCGGGTGGAGTTCGGCGTGGTCGCCGGGCAGCGCGGCGACCAGGCACTGTCCGTGACCCTGCTCGACCCGACGCCCTCGGTCGCGGCCGCCCAGCGCAGGAAGCCCGACGAGCTGGCCTCCATCGTCCAGGACCTGACCACACTCCTGGAGAACGTCACGCCGATGCTGGAGAAGGGCCGCTACCCGGACCGGGCCTCCGGCAAGAAGATCGCCGGCCTGCTGCGGGCCGTCGCCGACCAACTCGACGTCTGAGCCGCCGCCCGCCCGGCACCGCCGCGCGGGTTCGGCGGCCCCGGACCCGCCTTGCGGCTGCGGCGCCCCGCGACCGCACCGAGGGCTCAGGCGGAACGCCGGAGCCAGCGGAACGCCGGAGCGGAGCTGCGGAGCTAGGGGAAGGCCAGCGCCTCGGGGCCGAGGGCCGGGACCAGTCCCTCGGCCGCCGCCCGGGTGAGGAGGCCGCGCACGGCCGCGTAGCCGTCCTCGCCGAGGTCGGCGGTGAACTCGTTGACGTACAGACCGATGTGCTGGTCCGCGACGGCCGGGTCCATCTCCTGGGCGTGCTCCATGACGTACGGGCGGGACGCCTCGGGGTCCTCCCACGCCATCCGCACCGAGGTGCGGATGGCGTCGGCGAGCCGGGTCAGCGCCGCCCCGCCCAGCGACCGCTTCGCGACGATCGCGCCCAGCGGGATGGGCAGCCCGGTGGTCCGCTCCCAGTGCTCGCCCATGTCGGCGAGCTTGTGCAGCCCGTAGTCGCGGTAGGTGAACCGCGCCTCGTGGATCACCAGCCCCGCGTCCACCTTCCCGTCCCGCACCGCCGGCATGATCTCGTGGAACGGCAGCACCACGATCTCGCCGACCCCGCCGGGCAGGGTGTCCGCCGCCCACAGCCGGAACAGCAGGTACGCCGTGGACGTCTCGCTCGGCACCGCGACCGTGCCGCCGGACAGGTCGGCCCGCGCCTCCCGGGCCAGCACCAGCGGCCCGCAGCCCCGCCCGAGCGCGCCCCCGCACGGCAGCAGCGTGTACGTGCCGAGGATGTACGGGAGCACCGCGTACGACACCTTCAGTACGTCGAACCTCCCCTGCTGGGCGAGCCCGTTGGTGATGTCGATGTCCGCGAACGTCACCTCGGGCGCGGGCATGCCGGGGACCCGGCCGTGGGCGAGGGCGTCGAAGACGAAGGTGTCGTTCGGGCAGGGCGAGTAGGCGAGGTGCAGCGGGCTCGGCTCAGGGCTCATGTCGGTTCCAACTCTCCAGGACGGGTACCAGCTTCCCGAAGCCCTCGGTCAGGGCGGCCAGGGCGTCGCCGATGCGCCAGGCGGCCCGGTCGCGCGGGCCGACGGCGTTGGACACGGCGCGCACCTCCAGCACGGGCACCCCGTGCGCGGCCGCCGCCTCGGCGACACCGAAGCCCTCCATGCCCTCGGCGAGGGCCCGCGGGTGCCGGGCGCGCAGCGCGGCGGCGCGGTCGGCGGTGCCGGTGGCGGTGGACACGGTCAGGACGGTGCCGCGGGGTGCGCCGGTCGCCCGGGACGCGGCGTCGACCAGCGGGGCGGGCGGCTCGTGGGTGACGGTCCCGAAGCCCAGCCCGGTGAGCGGGAGGAACCCGTCGGCGGTCTCGGCGCCCAGGTCGGCGGCGGTGATCGCCTCGGCGACGACCAGGGTCCCCAGGGGGGCCCCGGGTGCGAAGCCGCCGCCGATGCCCGCGCAGACGACGAGGTCGTAGGGCCGGTCGGCGAGTGCGGCGGCGGTCAGGGCGGTGGCGGTGGAAGCGGCGGCCGCGGCCGGACCGACGCCCGCGGCGAGCAGGTCGGCGCCGTCGCCGAACCGGCGCAGCGAGGCCCCGGGCAGCCGCAGGGCGCGGGCCGCGGCCGGGAACGCGCGAGCCACCGCGTCCCCTTCGGCGGGGACCGCGGTGGCTACCAGGAAGCGGGCCGGTGACGTGGTCAGGAGTCCTTCTTCGTCAGCTTGAACGTCCAGATGCCCGTCACGCCCTTGTCGTCGCCCTCCCGGATGGACACGATCGTGGAGTTGCCGGTGGCGCCGTACGCCTCGGTGAAGAACACGCTGCCCGGGATGGTGGTGTAGGTCTTCTTGATGGTGTCGACCAGCGGCCGGCCGTTCATCAGGATCGTCCAGCCGTTGTCCGCGATCTCCGGGTCGACGCCGATGCGCACGGTCTTGTCCGGGTCGACGCTGAGGGTCGTGTTGGCCTTCAGGCACTTGGTCAGGCCCGCGGTCTTCAGCTCCTTGCCGTCGTTGTAGCAGACAGCCTGGGCGTGCACCGTGTCCGTGCCGACGGTGAGCGTCGTGATCGGCGTGGGCTTGTCGCAGGCCGACAGGACGAGCAGTCCGGCGGAAACGGCGCCGGCGGCGGCGACGGCGCGGCGGCGTCGCACGACGGATTGCAGCATGGTCATGGCCGAAGGTTATCGGGCCTGCCCGACCGGTCGTCCACGCGGGGTACGACGCGCCCCGCGGGTTACGCCACTCGCGGCGGCGCGGACCCGCCCGGTGCCCCCGGCCGGCCGGCCGCGGTCCGGAGCGCGGCCGGCCGGGGGAGCCGTTCCGCAGGGCTCCGGACGGCGTTCCGGCGGACTGCGGACTGCGGACTGCGGACTGCGGACTGCGGACTGCGGACTGCGGGCTGCGGGCTGCGGGCTGCGGGCTGCGGGCTGCGTTCCGGCGGGTGCTGGGGGGCCGTCCCACCACGGGGCCTGCGGGCCGGCCTTACGCCGCGGAGCCTGCGGGCCTGCGGCCGGGCGCGGGCCGGATCAGGCAACGCGGCGTGCGGCTCCTCCGCTGTGCCGGGCCGAGGAGATCAGTCCGCGTACGGTCGCCAGCCAGCCGGCGCCGACGATCGCGGCGCCGACCGCGAGGCCCAACTCGCCGTTCAACGGCATGACGATGCCGACGGCGCCGCCGAACACCCAGGACATCTGCAGCAGCGTCTCCGAGCGGGCGAAGGCCGAGGTGCGCACCTGCTCCGGCACGTCCCGCTGGATCAGCGCGTCCAGCGACAGTTTCGCCAGGGCCTGCGCGAACCCGGCGACCGCGGCCAGGCCCGCCACCAGCAGCGCCCCGAAGAAGACGGAGGCGGTGATAGCCGCACCCGTCACCACCGCGACCACCGTCACGATGATGATCTCCGGTGCGCGTGACCGCAGCCAGGCCCCCACCGCCGTGCCGAGGGCGTTGCCGGTGCCCGCAGCGACCGCGACCATGCCCAGCGACACGGCCTCGCTCTGCCCGGTCAGCGGGTGCTCGCGCAGCAGGAACGCCAGGAAGAAGATCAGGAAGCCGGACAGGCAGCGCAGGGCCGCGTTGGCGCCCAGCGCGTGGGTGACCGCGGGGCCCACCGTGCGCAGCCCCGGCCGTTTCATCTGCTGCCGGTGCGGCCCGTGCAGGTGCTCCTCGTCGGCCGCCAGCAGTGCCCTGTCCTCGCCCTTGGCCGAGTCGACCTTCGGCGGCAGCGAGAACGACAGGAACATCCCGGTGACGAAGAGGGCGAAGGCGCCGTAGAGCGGCCATCGCGGTCCGAGGGCCTGCAGCCCGGCCCCGACGGGCGCGGCCACACCGGTCGCGAGCAGCCCGCCCAGGGTGACCCGCGAGTTCGCCTTGACCAGGGAGAACTTCGGCGGCAGCAGGCGCGGCACGACGGCGCTGCGGACCACCCCGTACGCCTTCGACGCCACCAGCACGCCGAGTGCCGCCGGGTACAGCTCGAGGCTGCCGGTGACCACCGCGCCCGACAGCACCAGCGCCAGCAGGGCGCGGGCGAGCATCGCGCCCGCCATCGCCGCCCGGCGGCCGTGCGGGATGCGGTCCAGCAGCGGGCCGATCACCGGTGCGAGCACCGTGAACGGCGCCATCGTGATCGCCAGGTAGAGCGCCACCCGGCCGCGTGCCTCGTCGGTGGGCACGGAGAAGAACACCGTGGAGGCGAGCGCCACGGTGATCATCATGTCGCCGGCGCCGTTCACCCCGTGCAGTTCGATCAGCTTGCCGAGCCCCGACTCGCCGGCGCCGTGCGCGTGCGTGGCCCTGCGGATGCCACGGGCGGTTCCCGTCACCGGGAAGTGCAGGGCACGCCCGACCGCGCGGACGGGTCCGGGTACCCGGCCCGATCCGCGTCCCCTGTTCCTCCCCTTGCTTTCCTTGGCTCCACCGACCCCGGTGGCGCCCTGGGACGACTTCGCGGTAGCCACGACGTCATAGTGCCCCGAGACGGCCGTCGATAGTGCCCTTCCGGCTGCTTTGCGGCCGGGCGAGTCGGCCCGCGGGCTCCCGTGGCACCCCCGTCCGGGCGCGAAGATTCCCACCGGTGTAGGCCGAGCGTCGGCGAACAGGCAGAATGGACGACGTGAGGTGCGCGCCCGCGCGCGATCGGGCGCGGACGTCGACGCGGTCCCCAGGTCCGCTCCGTCCGCCCCGCCGCCGGCAGGCAGCGCCACCCGAAGACGGCGTACTGGAGAGAAGCGATACCTGTGAGCGCAGCGACCACGCGAAGCCGCACCCCTGACCGCCTGTGCGCCGAGGCCGTCGACCTCGCCCGCGCCGCTGCGGAGGAAGCCGCAGCACCCGGAGTGGTCGGCGAGCACGAGGGCCTGGTCCGCGAGGGCGACCGGGTCGTGACGCACCTCTTCGCCTGCAAGGAGCCCGGCTACCGGGGCTGGCGCTGGGCGGCGACGGTGGCGAGGGCCTCACGCGCGAAGGTGGTCACCGTCGACGAGGTGGTGCTGCTGCCCGGCCCCGACGCCGTGCTGGCACCGGAGTGGGTGCCGTGGAGCGAGCGGCTGCGCCCCGGCGACCTCGGTCCCGGAGACCTGCTGCCCACCGAGGCCGACGATCTGCGGCTGGAGCCCGGCTACAGCGGCGCCGACGAGCCGACGCCGAACGCGGCCGTCTCCCCGGACATGGCCGAACTGGTGGAGGCGGAGGACGCCGAGGTCACCGAGGGCCCGCCGGCGAGCCTGTCCACCGTCCCGTCCCGCGGTTCGATCGCCTCGGTGGCCGAGGAGCTGGGCGTGCGCCGTGCCCGGGTGCTCTCCCGCTACGGCCTGCACAGTTCCGCCGACCGCTGGGAGGGGGCCTTCGGGCCGCGGACCCCGATGGCGCAGGCGGCCCCCGCCCCCTGCGTGAGCTGCGGTTTCCTCACCCCGATCGGCGGCTCGCTGGGGCAGGCGTTCGGCGTGTGCGCGAACGAGTTCTCCCCGGCGGACGGCCGGGTCGTCTCCCTGGCCTACGGCTGCGGCGCCCACTCCGAGGCGGCCGTGATGCCGAAGACGCCGCAGCCGGCGCCGCCCGTCGTCGACGAGACCCGCGTCGACCCCTTCCCGCTGCGCCCGGCACCGGACTCCGGCTCGGTGCCGGCGGTCACCGACGAGGAGTCCGCCGAACTGGGCCACTCGTAGGCCTGCGTCCCGGCCTGCGTCCCGGCCCGCGGTCTCCGCGCCCGGGCCCCGCCGCCCACCCGTTCCGATCCGGTGGCTCCTGGGTCAGGGTCCGTGGTCTGCGTGTTCCGATCCGGTGGCTCCTGGGTCAGGGTCCGTGGTCTGCGTGTTCCGATCCGGTGGCTCCTGGGTCAGGGTCCGTGGTCTGCGTGTTCCGATCCGGTGGCTCCTGCGTCCGGGTCCGCGGTCTCGGCGGCCGGGTCCGGCGGCTCCTGCGGTGCGGCTCGCCGCCTCCGCGGCCTTCGGGACGACACGCCCGGTCGGCGGGCGGCCTTCCGTCGCCGCCGGGGGCGTACCCGCCTGCGGTGGGGTGCGCGTGCCGGCTGCGACGACGGAGGGCGGCCGGAGGCGGCAGGCTGAGAACCGGGAACCCCGCCCGCGGCGCGGCCGGCCGCGGCCGGGAGACTCCCGTCGCCGGCGTACTCGCCTGCCGAGTTGCGGTCGGGCACCGTCGCGGTACCTTCAGTCGTCGCCGATGAGGAGAGTGAACGTGGTGAGCAAGTTCGTGCGGCCGGCGGCCGAGGGCGCCGATCCGTTCGGGACGGCACGTCTGCGCCGCGGTGTGCTCGACGCCTGGGCCACCAGCCCGGCCCGGTTCCGCGAGGACGCCAACGCCGAGGAGGACCTCGTCCTCGGCGGCTACCGGGACCGGCTCGTCGTCGAGCTGGCCCAGAACGCCGCCGACGCCGCGGCCCGCGCGGGAGTTCCGGGGCGGCTGCGCCTCACCCTCCGCGACGGTCTGCTGGCCGCCGCCAACACGGGCGCGCCGCTGGACGCCGCCGGCGTGGAGTCGCTGGCCACGCTGCGCGCGTCCGCCAAACGCGAGGCCCGGCAGCAGGCCGTGGGCCGGTTCGGCGTCGGCTTCGCCGCCGTCCTCGCCGTCACCGACGAGCCCGCCGTGGTCGGCCGGCACGGCGGGGTGCGCTGGTCGCTGGCCGAGGCCCGCGAGCTGGCCGCGGAGACCGCCCGGCACAGCCCCGGCCTGGGCGACGAGATCCGCCGCCGGGACGGGCACGTACCGCTGCTGCGCCTGCCGTTCGCCGCCGAGGGCACCGCCCCCGGCCCCTACGACACGGTGGTGATCCTGCCGCTTCGCGACACACCGGCGGCCGCCCTCGCCGAACGCCTCCTCGACGGGGTCGACGACGCGCTGCTGCTCGCCCTGCCCGGCCTGGACGAGGTCGTCGTAGAGGTCGGCGACACCGTGCGCACCCTGCTCCGCCGCAGCGAGGGCGCGCTGACCGTCGTGGAGGACTCCCGGGACGGCACCACCCGCTGGCGCACCGCCTCCGCACACGGGCCGCTCACCCCCGACCTGCTCGCCGACCGCCCCGTCGAGGAGCGGCTGCGTCCGCACTGGTCGGTGACCTGGGCCGTCCCCGTCGGCTCCGACGGCGGCCCCGAGCGGCCCCGCACCAGCCCCGTCGTCCACGCGCCCACCCCCAGCGACGAGGCCCTCGGCGTGCCCGCCCTGCTCATCGCAGGCTTCCCGCTGGACACCACCCGCCGCCATGCCGCGCCCGGCCCGCTCACCGACTACCTCGTCGAACGCGCGGCCGACGCCTACGCCGAACTCCTCGCCGACTGGCGCCCGGTCACCGAGGGCGCCATCGGCCTGGTGCCCGGCCCGCTCGGCCAGGGGGAACTGGACGGGGCGCTGCGCCGCGCGATCCTGGACCGCCTTCCGCGCACCTCCTTCCTGCCACCGGCCGCCGAGCCCGGTGAAGGCGAGGACGGCGAGGACGGCGAGCGGCTGACCGAGTCGCTGCGCCCGCGGGACGCCGAGATCGTCGAGGGCGCCGGCGCCGAGACCGTCCGGGTCCTCGCCGAGGTGCTGCCCACCCTGCTGCCCGCGGGCCTCGAACGCCGTCCCGAGCTGCGCACCCTCGGTGTCGCGCGGGTGCCGCTCACCGACGCGATCGACCGCCTCGCCGGGCTGGAGAAGGCACCGGCCTGGTGGCGGCGGCTCTACGACAGCCTGGCCGGTGTCGACCCCGACCGCCTGTCCGGGCTGCCCGTGCCGCTCGACGGCGGCGCCTCCCGGGCCCCCGGCAGCGGAGCCGTCCGGACCACGATCGGCCCCCGGCAGGTCCTGCTGCCCGGCGCGGACACGGCCCGCGTCGACTCCGAGGTCCTCGCCCGGCTCGGGCTGAAGGTCGCCCACCCCGACGCCGCCCACCCGCTGCTGGAGAAGCTGGGCGCACTGCCCGCCAGCCCCCGCGCGGTCCTCACCACCCCGCAGGTGCGTGCCGCGGTCGCGGCCTCCCTCGACGAGGACGCAGGGGCGTGGGACGAGGACACCCCGGACGCCGAGGAACTGGCCGAGACGGTGCTCGCGCTGGTCCGCGACGCCGGCCTGGAACCCGGTGACGAGCCGTGGCTCGGTGCGCTGGCGCTGCCCGACGAGGACGGCGATCTCGCCCCCGCCGGCGAGCTGGTCCTTTCCGGCAGCCCCTTCCACGGGATCATGCGGGAGGGGGAACTGGCCTGCGTGGACGCCGAACTGGCCGACACCTGGGGCGAGCAGCCGCTCGCCGCCTGCGGGGTGCTGGCCACGTTCGCGCTGGTCCGCGCCACGGACGTGGTCCTCGACCCGGACGAACTGGAGCCCCGCGACGGCGATTTCGCCGAGCCCGACGACACCGGCCTGCTGGACGCCGTCGACGTGTGGTGCGAGGACGTCCTGGACCGCTTCCCGGACACCCCGGTGCCGCCGGTGGCCACCGAGATCGTCGCGGTCCGCGACCTCGACCTCGTCGACGACGCGCAGTGGCCGCGGGCGCTGGCGATGCTGTCCCGGCCCCCGCTGCGGGACGCGCTCGTGCAGCCGGTGCGGATCCTGCTGCCGGACGGCACCCACGAGGTGGTGCGCCCCTACACGGCCTGGTGGCTGCGCGGGCACCCGGTGTTCGACGGCCGCCGCCCGGCCGGTCTGCTCGCGGCCGGCGGCGACCCGCTGCTGCACGGCCTGTACGACGAGGCCGACGCGGCCGGCTTCGACGACGAGCAGGTGCTGCGCGCGCTCGGGGTCCGCACGTCCGTCGCCGCGCTGCTCGACGAGCCGGGCGGCGCGGCCGAGCTGCTGGACCGGCTCGCCGACCCGGACCGGCGGGTCACGGCCGCGCAGCTGCACGGACTGTACGGGGCGCTGGCCGAGCTGGACCCGGAGCAGGTGACGCTGCCGGACGAGCTGCGTGCCGTGGTCGACGGCGGGGTGCGGGTGGTGGACGCGGCCGACGCCGTGGTCGTGGACTCGCCCGATCTGCTGCCGTTCACCGAGGGGGTGCCGCTGCTGCCGGTGCGGCCGGCCCGCGCCGCCGACCTGGCCGAGCTGTTCCAGGTGCGCCGGCTGAGCGAGTCGGTCACCGGCGAGGTGCACTCCGAGGGCGTCGAGCACGCGGTTCCGGAGCCGGTGCGGGTCCTCCTCGGCCCGCGTACCCCGGACGCCTACCTCGAGCACGGGGAACTCGTCGTCGACGGGGTGGAGATCGACTGGCGGCTCACCGACGACGGTGTGCTGCACGCCGCGACCCTGGAGGGCGTGGCCGCCGGTCTCGCCTGGGCGGCCGGGCAGTGGCCGCGCCGCTTCGAGGTGGCGGCACTGCTGGAGGACCCGTCGCGGACGGCGGAGCTGGCCCGGGACCGCTGGTTCGACTGACCTCGTGCCGGTCGACTGACCTTGTGCCGGTCGACTGACGCCGTTCCGGTCGGCCGGCCTCGTGCCGGTCGGCCGACCCCGGTCCGGGAGGCCGGTGGCGTGGACGCCCGGTGGTCAGGTGGGGAAGCGGTGGCCCACCCATCTCCACAGCACCTCCAGGGCGGCCGCCGCCACCGCGGCGATGCCGACCGCGGTCCACGGCATCGCCATGCCGACCAGTTTCAGCGCGAAGAAGTGCTGGAGCCACGGTACGGCCAGGACCAGCAGGAACGCCGCCCCCATCGCGGCCACCAGCCCCACCCGCCACCAGGTGTAGGGCCGCGCGATGATCGCCAGCACCCACAGGGAGATCAGGAACAGCGTCAGCGTGGCCGCGCTCGTCTCGGCGCCCAGCGAGTCCGCGCCGGTGTAGTGGTGGCGGGCGATGAGGTAGCTGGCGAAGGTGGCGGCACCGGCGACGAGACCGCCGGGGATCGCGTACCGCATGACGCGCCGCACGAAGCGCGGCCGTGCGCGCTCCCGGTTCGGGGCGAGGGCGAGGAAGAAGGCGGGCACGCCGATGGTGAGGGTGGACAGCAGCGTCAGATGCCGGGGCAGGAACGGGTACTCGATCTGCCAGCACACCACCAGCAGCGCCAGCAGCACCGAGTAAACGGTCTTCACCAGGAACAGGGTGGCGACCCGGGTGATGTTGCCGATGACCCGGCGGCCCTCGGCGACCACCGAGGGCAGCGCGGCGAAGCTGTCGTCCAGCAGCACGATCTGCGCCACGGCCCGGGTCGCCTCGGAGCCGGAACCCATGGAGACGCCGATGTCGGCGTCCTTCAGGGCCAGCACGTCGTTCACCCCGTCGCCGGTCATGGCGACGGTGTGCCCGTGCGACTGCAGGGCGCCGACCATGTCCCGCTTCTGCCGCGGGGTGACCCGCCCGAACACCGTGCCCTCGTCCAGGGCCCGCGCCATCCCGTCCGGTTCGTGCGGCAGCCGGCGTGCGTCCATCGCCGTGCCGTCCAGCCCCAGTTTGGCGGCGACCGCACCTACGGAGACGGCGTTGTCGCCGGAGATGACCTTGGTGTGGACGTCCTGCGCGGCGAAGTAGCGCAGGGTGTCGGCGGCGTCCGACCGGAGCCGCTGCTCCAGCACGACCAGCGCGGCCGGTGCGGCCCCTCGGGCGACCTCCGGGTCGTCCAGGGCGCGGGCGGTCCGCGCGAGCAGCAGGACCCGCATGCCCTGCTCGTCGAGGCGCGCGGTCTCGGCGAGCGCGGGGTCGTCCTCGTCCAGCAGCACGTCCGGGGCGCCCAGCAGCCACGTACCGGACGTGCCGTCGCCGTCGCCGCTGCCGTCGCCGCCGTCGTCGTTGCCGCCGTCGCCGTCGCGGAGGGCGGCGCCGCTGTACTTGCGGGCGGAGGAGAAGGGCAGCGTCCCGGTGCAGCGCGGGCCGTCGCCGGCCGGGTAGGCGTCGATGACGGCCCGCAGGGAGGCGTTCGGCCGGGGGTCGGACGCGCCGAGGGCGCCCAGGACCCTGCGGGCCTGCTCCTCGCCGGTGTCGCCGAGGGGACGCAGCTCGGTGACGTCCATGCCGCCCTCGGTGAGGGTGCCGGTCTTGTCCAGGCACACGGTGTCGACGCGGGCCAGGCCCTCGATGGCGGGCAGCTCCTGCACCAGGCACTGCTTGCGGCCCAGCCGGATCACGCCGATCGCGAAGGCGACCGAGGTGAGCAGCACCAGCCCTTCCGGGACCATCGGGACGATGCCGCCGACGGTGCGGGCGATCGAGTTCCCGAAGCCGTGCTGCTTCACCACGAGCTGGCTGATGACCAGGCCGATCGCGGTCGGCACCATCATCCAGGTGACGTACTTCAGGATCGTGGAGATGCCGGTGCGCAGTTCGGAGTGGACCAGGGTGAACCGGGACGCCTCCTCGGCGAGTTGGGCGGCGTAGGCCTCGCGGCCGACGCGGGTCGCCTGGAAGGCGCCGCCGCCCGCGACGACGAAGCTGCCGGACATCACCCGGTCGCCGGGGTGTTTGACGACCGGGTCGGCCTCGCCGGTGAGCAGCGACTCGTCGATCTCCAGGCCGTCGGCCTCCACGCAGACCCCGTCCACGACGGCCTTGTCGCCGGGGCCGAGTTCCAGCAGGTCGTCCAGCACGATCTCGGCGGTGCCGACTTCGACGGCCGCTCCGTCGCGGCGGACGGTGGGACGGACCTCTCCGATGACGGCGAGGGAGTCCAGGGTCCGCTTCGCCCGCCACTCCTGGACGATGCCGATGCCGGTGTTGGCGATGATGACGAAGCCGAACAGGCTGTCCTGGATCGGCGCCACGGTCAGCATGATCAGCCAGAGCACGCCGATGATCGCGTTGAACCGGGTGAACACGTTGGCCCGGACGATCTCCGTCAGCGATCTGCTGCCGCGTACGGGCACGTCGTTGACCTGGCCGCGGGCCACGCGCTGCGCGACCTCTTCGGCGCTCAGCCCGGCTTTCGGGACCGACGGGGGCCGGGCGGGATGCACCGGATCGAGTTCCTCGCCCGCGTCGATGTGCGTCATGCCATCGACGGTACGGGCGGAGGTGGCCGTTCACCCCCCGAGTGGGCGGATCAACCGGCCGGGCGACCGGGAAGGTGCGGTGGGCACGGGGCGGGGCGCACCGTCGCGGCGGGCGGGGCGCGGCGGGCCGCCGCGGCTACTCGGCCGGTGTCTGCTGCGTGGACTGGGTCCGCTGCGTCGGCCGGGTGGGTTGTCCCGGCCGGGTGGGTGCGTCGGCCGGCCGGCCGGCCGCGCGCCGGATGGCGGCGTCGCGCCTGCGGACGTACCAGACGCCGATCAGTCCGAGGCCGCCGCCGGCCAGGCACGTCCACAGCCACCAGGTGTGGCCGTGGTCGTCGAACCAGCCATAGAAGGGGAGCTGCACCAGGAAGAGGACGAACCAGAGGACGGTGCCGCCGGTGACGGTGGCGACCACGGGGCCCTCCAGGGGCTCCGGCGCCTCGTGCTTGGGGGTCCACTTCGCCATGTGCACAGCTTACGAGGCGGATCCCTCCGGTGCGGCGGGGCCCCGCGGAACGCGCCGACACCGGGTTCTACGCGCGGAGATAGCTATCTGGCCTTCATATGTTCATACTGAAACCGTCTGAGTCTGGCCAGATCCTTTCGTATGAAACACCAATAGTGACCTGGGGGAAACCTGTTGGTGATCCGGAGGCGGCGAGACTCGATCACGTTCTTGGTCCCGGTACTCCCGTACCCCCCACACCCCTGAGGTCCCTGCATGCCCACCCCGGCCCCCGCCAAGGCCGCTGCCGCCGAGCAGCCGGGCGCCCGCCCCCCGTACGGCGCCCTCGACCGCTACTTCCGGATCTCCGAGCGCGGCAGCTCCCTGCCCCGCGAGATCCGAGGCGGTTTCGCCACCTTCTTCGCGATGGCGTACATCATCGTGCTGAACCCGATCATCCTCGGCAGCGCGAAGGACATGTACGGCCATCAGCTCGACAACGGCCAACTGGTCACCGCGACGGCGCTGACGGCGGCGTTCACCACCCTCCTGATGGGCGTCATCGGCAACGTGCCGATCGCCCTCGCCGCCGGCCTGGGGGTGAACTCGGTGGTCGCCCTCCAGCTCGCCCCGCGGATGTCCTGGCCGGACGCGATGGGCATGGTCGTCCTGGCGGGCTTCATCGTGATGCTCCTGGTCGCCACCGGTCTGCGCGAGCGGGTCATGAACGCCGTGCCGTACGGCCTGCGCAAGGCGATCTCCATCGGCATCGGCCTGTTCATCATGCTGATCGGGCTCGTCGACTCCGGCTTCGTCACCCGGATTCCGGACGCCGCGCACACCACCGTCCCGCTCCAGCTCGGTGTCGACGGTCACCTCACCGGCTGGCCGGTGCTGGTCTTCGTCCTCGGGGTGCTGCTGACGCTGGCCCTCATCGTGCGCAGGACGCCCGGCGCGATCCTCGTCTCCATCGTCGCCATGACCGTGCTCGCGGTGCTCGTCGACGCCGTCGCCCACGTGCCCAGCTGGGGCCTGACCACGCCCCAGTGGCCCGGCAACCCCGTCGCCACCCCCGACTTCGGCCTCCTCGGCAAGGTCAGCCTGTTCGGCGGCTTCGGCAAGGTCGGCGTCCTGACCGGCGTCCTGTTCGTCTTCACCGTGCTGCTGTCGAGCTTCTTCGACGCGATGGGCACCATCATGGGCGTCTCCGACGAGGCCAGGCTCACCGACGCGCAGGGCCAGATGCCGGGCATCAACAAGGTCCTCTTCGTCGACGGCATCGCGGTCGCCGCGGGCGGTGCCAGCTCCTCCTCCGCCACCACCTGCTTCGTCGAGTCCACGGCGGGCGTCGGCGAGGGCGCCCGCACCGGCTTCGCCAACGTGATCACCGGCGGGCTGTTCGCCGCGGCGCTGTTCCTGACGCCGATCGCCACCATGGTGCCGTCCCAGGCCGCCACCCCCGCGCTGGTCGCGGTCGGCTTCCTGATCCTGGCCGGCTCGATCAGGGAGATCGACTGGGCGGACCACACGATCGCCATCCCGGCGTTCGTGACGATGCTGATGATGCCGTTCACCTACTCGATCACCAACGGCATCGGCATGGGCTTCATCACCTTCTCGGTGCTGCGCCTCTCGGCCGGACGGGGCAGGGAGGTGCCGCCGGTGATGTACGTCGTCTCCGCGGTGTTCCTCTTCTACTACCTGATGCCCGCCCTCGGCCTGCTGTGAGGCCGCTCCCCTCCCGCGAGGGGTGCCACGGGGGACGGGGCCCGCTCAGGGGACCCCGTTGACCCCGTAGAACTTCTCCGTCTCCTCGACGGCGGTCTGGAACCGCTCGTCGAAGTCACCCCGAGTGAGCGTCCGGACGACGTAGTCCTGGACGCTCATTCCTCTTCTGGCGGCGTGGTGGCGGAGCCGTTCGAGCAGCTCCCCGTCTATCCGCAGGCTGAGCACACTGGTCCCCATGCCCATGAGGGTCGCCGCAGGCGTCGGCGTGGCGGGCAACGATCCGCCACCTCATCACTCGTATGAGTGATGAGGTGGTTCAGTGGCAGGAGTCACGGGCATCCATGCCCGTGACCGGTGGTCTTTAGTTAGGGTAATGACCTACGCTAAAGAACATGCCGGACCTGAACCATGGCGACGACGCTGCCGCCGTGAACTCCCTGCGCTCCGCCGTGATGCGGCTGTCCCGTCGACTCAAGCACCAGCGCGTCGACGAATCGCTGAGTCCCACCGAGATGTCGGTGCTCGGCACCCTCTCGCTGTGCGGCAGGGCCACCCCGGGCGAACTCGCCCGCAAGGAGCACGTGCAGCCGCCGTCGATGACGCGCATCGTCGCGCTCCTCGAGGCCAAGGAACTCGTCCGGCTGGAGCCGCATCCCGAGGACCGGCGCCAGAAGGTCGTCACGAAGACCGAGCAGGCCGAGGCGATGCTCCAGGAGAGCCGCCGCAAGCGCAACGCCTTCCTGGCCTCCCTGGTCGACGACCTCGACGAGGACGAGTGGGCGAAGCTGCGCGCCGCCGCCCCCGTGCTGGAGAAGCTCGCCCACCTGTGAACGACCGCGAACCACCGCCGCAGCCCCAAGGAGGCGAACCCTTTTGAGTTCGGGATCCGGAACACCTTCCGCCCCCGCACCGATCCCTACGACCACCGCATCCCCCGCACACCGCTCGTCCTCGATGTTCAGCTCCCTGAGGGTCCGGAACTACCGCCTGTTCTTCCTCGGCCAGGTCGTCTCCAACACCGGCACCTGGATGCAGCGCATCGCCCAGGACTGGCTGGTGCTCAGCCTCACCGGCTCCGCCACCGCCGTCGGCGTCACCACGGCACTCCAGTTCCTGCCGATGCTGCTGTTCGGCCTCTACGGCGGCGTCCTCGTCGACCGCCTCCCCAAGCGCCGCACGCTGCTCGTCACCCAGTCCGCGATGGCCCTCACCGGCCTCGCGCTGGCCTTCCTCACCCTCACCGGACAGGTCGAGGTCTGGCACGTCTACCTCGTCGCGTTCCTCGTCGGCCTCGCCACCGTCGTCGACAACCCGGCCCGCCAGTCCTTCGTCACCGAGATGGTCGGCCGCGACCAGCTGCAGAACGCCGTCAGCCTCAACTCCGCGAACTTCCAGTCCGCCCGCCTGGTCGGCCCGGCCGTCGCGGGCCTGCTGATCACCGGCGTCGGCACCGGCTGGGCCTTCCTGCTGAACGGGCTGTCCTTCCTCGCCCCGATCGCCGGGCTGCTGCTGATGCGGGCCCGCGAGCTGCACGCCGTCCGGCGCGCCCCCCGCGGCAAGGGCCAGCTCCGCGAGGGCCTGCGGTACGTCGCCGGCCGCCCGGAACTGATCTGGACCATCGCCCTCGTCGGGTTCATCGGCACCTTCGGCTTCAACTTCCCCGTGTACCTGTCGGCCTTCGCCGACGACGTCTTCCACGCGGGCGCCGGCTCCTACAGCCTCTTCAACACGCTGATGGCGATCGGTTCCCTGGCCGGAGCCCTGCTCGCCGCCCGCCGGGGCACCTCCCGGCTGCGCGTGCTGACCGGCGCGGCCCTGCTGTTCGGCGCCGCCGAACTGGTCGCCTCGATCGCACCCTCGCTGTGGCTGTTCGCCGCTCTCATGGTGCCGCTCGGCATGTTCGGCATGACCGTCAACGTCACCGCCAACACCGGTGTGCAGATGGCCACCGACCCCGCCATGCGAGGCCGCGTCATGGCGCTGTACATGATGGTCTTCATGGGGGGCACGCCCGTCGGCGCCCCGATAGCCGGCTGGATCACCGACACCTACGGCGTCCGCGCCGGCCTGGCGGTCGGAGGCGCGATCTCCGCGGCGGCCGCGGTACTGATCGCCCTCGTCCTGGCCCGCCTCGGCAACCTTCGCCTGTCGGTCGGCTGGTACCGCGGCCACCCCAGTCTGCGGGTCGTGCCGCGCCGGCGCGCCGAGGATCTCGCGCCGGCCGCGTAGGCCTGCGCGGCCTCGGGTCCGCGGCCCCGGCACGGCGAACGGTGTGACGGTCGGCGGAGGGAGACTGGTTCCATGAGACTCTTCGTCGCCGTCCTGCCCGCCGACGCGGCCGTCCGGGAGCTCGCCGCGGAGGTGGACGCGCTGCGGGAACTGCCGGGTGCGCACGGACTGCGCTGGACCGAACGCCGCGGCTGGCACTTCACCCTCGCCTTCTGCGCGGAGGTCGGCGAGGACCTCGTCCCCGATCTGTCGGCACGTCTGGAGCGCGCGGCCCACCGCACCACCCCGTTTCCGCTGGCGCTGCACGGCGGCGGCCGGTTCGGGCGGGGGCGGGCGCTGTGCACCGGCGCCCGCGGTGACCTGGGCACGCTGCGGCTGCTCGCGGAGCGCAGCGAGGCCGCGGCCCGCAGGGCGGGCGTCCCGATGGGCGAGCCCCGCCGCTTCAGGGCGCACCTCACCCTCGCCCGCAGCCGCGGGACGGTCGACATGCGGGCCCACCTGGACCACCTGGAGCAGTTCTCCGGCAGCGACTGGACCGTACGGGAGCTGGTCCTGGTGCGCAGCCATCTGCCGAGGTCGGGAGTGCCGGGCGAACAGTCGCGGTACGAGGCGGTCGGCCGCTGGCCCCTGGGCGGGGCCGGTTAACCTCATGAGGTGGACCCGAAGACCCGGAACCTGATCATGGCCGCCGCGCTTCTGCTGATGTTCGTGGTGGTGATCGTGGCGGCGGCGGTCGGCAGGTGACCGGACGCCGCCGCGCACTGCCCGCACGCCCCGGGCAGGCGCGACGGCGCGAGCGCTACCAGGCGAAGGCCTCCGGAGACGGCCCAGGACCGGGGAACACCTCGTCCAGGCCGTTCAGCACCTCCTCACTCAGCTCCAGTTCGACGGCCCGCAGCGCCGAACCGAGCTGCTCGGCGGTGCGCGGGCCGACGATCGGGCCGGTCACGCCCGGCCGGGTGAGCAGCCAGGCGAGCGCCGCCTCGCCCGGTTCCAGGCCGTGCTTGTCGAGCAGGTCCTCGTACGCCTGGAGCTGTGCGCGCCGCTCCGGGTCCTTCAGCGCGTCGGCCGCCCGGCCGCTCGCCCGGCGGCCGCCCTCGACCTCCTTCCTCAGCACCCCGCCGAGCAGCCCGCCGTGCAGCGGGGACCAGGGGATCACCCCGAGGCCGTAGTCCCGCGCGGCCGGGACGACCTCCATCTCGGCCCGCCGCTCGGCGAGGTTGTAGAGGCACTGCTCGCTGACCAGACCGATGGTGCCGCCGCGCCGGGCGGCGATCTCGTTGGCCTGCGCGATCTTGTAGCCCGGGAAGTTCGAGGATCCGGCGTAGAGGATCTTCCCCTGGGCCACGAGGACGTCGACGGCCTGCCAGATCTCCTCGAACGGCGTGTTCCGGTCGACGTGGTGGAACTGGTACAGGTCGATGTGGTCCGTCCGGAGCCGCTTCAGGCTGGCGTCGACGGCGCGCCGGATGTTCAGTGCGGACAGCCTGTCCTGGTTGGGCCAGGCCTCGCCCCCGTCCAGCGCCATGTTCCCGTACACCTTGGTGGCCAGTACGACCTTGTCGCGCCGCCCGCCGCCCTGGGCGAACCAGTTGCCGATGATCTCCTCGGTGCGGCCCTTGTTCTCGCCCCACCCGTACACGTTCGCGGTGTCGAACACGTTGATGCCCGCGTCCAGGGCCGCGTCCATGATCGCGTGGCTGGCCGGTTCGTCCGTCTGCGGTCCGAAGTTCATCGTGCCGAGGACCAGTCGGCTGACCTTGAGTCCGGTGCGTCCGAGCTGTGTGTACTTCATGACTGCCCAGCCAACGGCGTGGAGTGCGCTCCAGGCAAGTGGGGGTGCGGCGGGTGGGGTGAGCGGGACGGCGTCCCGCCGGGTGGTGGAGGGGAGCAGGGGCGGCGGACCGCCGCCCCGGTCGGCGGTCCGGCGGTCGACGTCCGGGGCGGCGGTCCGGCGGTCGACGTCCGGGGCGG